>JABDEH010000096.1 GCA_013287215.1 Chlamydiota bacterium | reverse complement strand
TCTTTTTATGGATAAGGTTCGTGGCTTTGTTGCTCTGATACCAATGCTTACGAGATAAACAAAAAGAAAAGCATCAGGCTTAACGACAATGATGTATTGCGTATCGCCCGAACTTGAGGCGATCGTCAACTCAAAAAAATTGACCAGACCGCAGATTGTCAAAAAAGTATGGGTCTACATCAAAGCCCACAAATGTCAGGATGCAAAAAACAGACGAATGATCAACCCTGATGCGAAACTTGCTCTCGTGATGGGGAAAAAACCTGTCGACATGCTCAAGCTCGCAGGCCATCTCAACAAGCACATCAAGAAATAAGTCTTGGCTGAAGTCTAATCCAAACGCCGCCGTGTAAACCACCGCGGCGTTTTTTATTTCTTTTTGATCGGACAGCTGCTCTTGCCAAGAAGTTGATAGACGACGCACCAGCTCATGAGAGATTCAAAGAAGACGAAGAGGGAAGCAACAAGCGCGATCCAGCTCATTTTCCAATAGGCAAAGACAAGGAGCAGCACAGCGAGCGCAAAGCGGATCCAGCGGTCTCTCGCCCCGATATTTTTCTTAAGCTTCATGATTTGATTTTACCTGAGGACAGTTTTTGCAGCGAAACAATTCATGATTGAAATCACCACCCCATTCGCATATCTTTGAGGGAAAATGAGGGGATTATGAAAATTATTGTCATCGGTGGAAATGGAACAATCGGGTCTAGCGTGGTCAAGGAACTCGAGCAACGCCATGAGGTCTTGATCGCATGCCGCCACGGAAGAGATCTGATTTGCGATATCGGTTCGGAACCATCCCTCCGCGCCCTATTTGCCAAAGCAGGCAAAGTCGATGCGGTGATCGTCACGACCGGTACGACCCACTGGGAAGAGCTCTCCAAAATGAGCGCAGAAAAATATCAGATCGGCTTAAGTAGTAAGCTCATGGGACAGGTCAACACCGTTCTCATCGGGACCGAGTATCTCAATGATGGAGGATCGTTTACATTGACAAGCGGCATCCTCAACTGCGATCCGATCAAAGCGGGATCTTCGGCGGCAATGGTCAATGGCGCCCTTGAAGGATTTATCAAGTCGGCGGCGCTTGAACTGCCGCGCGGCCTCAGGATCAACGTTATCAGCCCGACGGTCATCGAAGAATCCATGCCAAAGTTCGCACCCTTTTTCAGAGGCTATCAGCCGGTTCCTGCAGCAATTGCGGCCCTCGCCTACAGCAAGAGCGTCGAAGGATTGCAGACCGGCCAGGTCTACCGCGTCGGTTATTAGTCGAGTCAATAATAGATTGTCGAAAAACTTAGGATAAGTTAACGATGAGTTTTCGGATCCTTATGCGTAAATACGGAGAAAATCGATGATCGTAGACACACTACTCGCAATGGCGTCCGCCCCCGAATGCGCCCACGTGGCGGTCCCTGAGGCCTCAGAACAGGCCATGAGCTACTATCGAAGCGGCAACGTCTTGTGGCTTTTGCAGCTGCTGCTCAGTCTGGTGATCCCTTGGCTTTTTCTCTACACCGGATTCACCGGGAAGCTCGCCAACGCCTCTAAAAAATGGGGAAAATATTGGTATCCGACGATTGTAATTTATCTCGTCTTCTTCATTCTCATCAGCACACTTCTGACCTTACCCTTCGACTACTATACCGGGTATGTGAGAGAACACGCCTACCACCTTTCTTCGCAAACTGTCGGCAGGTGGTTTGAGAGCTACGGCAAACAGACGCTGGTCACCCTCATTAGCGCCGCACTTTTTGTCTGGATCTTTTACTATCTGATCAAAAAAAGCCCCAAGAGATGGTGGTTCTATAGCGGCATTGCCAGCACGCTGCTTTTATTCTTCATGATGTTTGTCCAGCCCATTTGGATCGATCCCCTCTTCAACAATTTTGGGCCGATGAAAAATAAAGAGCTCGAGCAGCAGATCCTCTCGGTTGCACATCAAGCGGGAATTTCTGACGGGCGTGTCTACGAGGTCGACAAAAGTAAAGACACCGATACGCTGAACGCCTACGTCGTCGGCTTCGGGAGCACGAGCCGCATTGTGCTTTGGGATACAACAGTGCAAAAACTTCCCGAGGACCAAATCCGATTCATCATGGGCCATGAGATGGGCCATTATGTCCTCCACCATGTTTGGTGGTCGCTGCTCTATTTTTCCGCGCTCTCATTTGCAGTTTTTTACCTCACCTATCGGGCCGCCCATTACTTCGTGAAACGGTATAAGAAACGCTTTGGGTTCTCCAACCTTGCAAACATTGCCTCATTGCCTTTGTTGATCTTGATCTCAACCGTCCTGATGTTCCTTGCCTCGCCGCTAACAAACGCCATTTCCCGATGCATGGAGCATGAGGCCGACCGGTTCGGTCTTGAGATTACTCACGACAACCAAGCGGCCGGAGAGGCCTTTGTTTCCTTGCAGCAGCAGAACTTGGCCAACCCCTATCCCGGGAAACTCTACCAATTCTTCCGCTGCACCCACCCGCCTCTCGGAGAGCGGGTCGCGTTCTGCAACAGCTACTGCCCATGGACGCAGGATCGGCCGCTCAAGT
>JABDEH010000095.1 GCA_013287215.1 Chlamydiota bacterium | reverse complement strand
GCCCGAGTGAGTTCTTCGCAAGTCCTCCGGCTCTTATCAGAAGCCTCCGTTAAACGTTCATGCGCTGCGCGCAAAGCCGCGAGTTCTCTACGGGTCCCTTCTCCACCTCGCTGCACCTCCGTCAAGGCGGCGTTGAGCTGTCTGTTTTCTGCCTGGGCAGCCAATAAGAGCGCGTTCACTTTTGCACAGGCCCCATCCCTTTCCTCACAAGCGCGCCGCGCAGCTTGCAATTGCACCTCAATTGCCTCCCGATCACGGCGTGCATCGGCGAGCTCGCGGACCCTTGCATCCACCGTTTCTCCCAACTCCCTCTGAAAGGCCTGCATTTGCACAAGCACCCCGGTCAAATGTTCCACCCTTCTGCCCAATCCCTCCTCCACAACTGCCGCCTCTTGCTGCCGAGCCACGAGGTCTCTTAAGCGTTCGGTTTCCGCGGTCAAAGCCGCCGCGCTCGTCTGCAGTCCTGCCATTTCTCTTGCCCGCCGCTCCTCGTCCGCTTGACTTGACCCGTTGAGGTAGGCTCCCAATGTAAAGCCGCCCGCCACCAGCGCCGTTACATACACGATCCCGTCTAATGGAAATGACATGCATTACCCCCAATTGTTAGATTCCCCGAAGAGGATAAAAATATTTTCTATAGAAAGCAAGATTTTTTTAAAAAATTTTCCAGCCTTTCACAAAAAAGCATTGCTGAAAAAAAGAGTGCAAAGGTATAGTGCTGCGATAATTGCGGGTGTAGCTCAGCGGTAGAGCATCACGTTGCCAACGTGAGGGTCGTGAGTTCGAACCTCATCACCCGCTATCTTTAGTATTAATAGGAGAACTGATGGCACAGCAAGAATACAAAACAGGCGACATCCACCTGCTCATCCACAAAAGACCCGCCTGCCGTATCGAATTTGAAGTTGAAGTGTCTCCTACGATCGTTAAACAAGCCCATAAACAGGCCGTTAAACAGATCAGCAAAGAAGTAACCCTCCCCGGCTTCCGCAAGGGAAAGGCCCCGGAGGCAATCGTTGTTAAAAATTACCCCCAGCAAGTGGACAAAGAGTGGCAAGAGTCCATTGCCAACCTCACATTCCAAGAAAGCTCCAAACTCACCCATATTCCTCTTCTGAACAAAGACACCCGCATCACCTTTAAGATGCAAAGACATTCCTTAGAAGAGGGCGCAAAGCTCTCCCTGATGTTTGAGACCGATCCTGAAGTCCCCTCCGTCGACGTCAACAAAATCGATCTCAAGCCCGTCAAAAGACCCGAAGTCAATGATGAGAAAGTGAGCGAGACCATCCGCCAAGTGCAGCTCTTCTTCGCCACCTGGGAAAACATCAACGACCGCCCCGTCCAAGAGGGAGATTTTGTGCTCCTCGACGTGGAGGATATTGAGAGCGATCCTCCTGCAAATGTTTTTTCCAACACCCGTTTTGAAGTCACAGAAAAATCGATGGCCCAGTGGATGCGCGATCTCGTCCTAGGCCAGCCTGCAGGCTCTACCGTCGAAGGGACCAGCGTCCCCGATGAATCGGCCTCCGAAGAAGACAAAGAAACGCTCAAACCCAAGAAGGTCCGTCTGCACATCAAGGCGATCGAGAAGCCTACAGTACCTCCGGTCGATGAGGCCTTTGCAAAACAACTCGGCGTCTCCTCCATTGAAGAAATGCATCAAAACATCGAGCGGCTCCTCACCTCTCAAGCCGAAGCGCACGTAAGAGAAAAAATGCGCGAGCAGATCAACGACTTCCTCTTAAACAACTATCTCTTTGAGCTGCCGCACACCCTGATTGAAAAAGAGACCCGGTTCCGGATGCAGCAGCTCCTGCAAGACTCCCAGTTCCAGAACTATTGGGAATCGATCTCTCAGGACGAACGCAAAAAAATCATCGAGTCCATTGCCGATCAGTCCAGGAAGGCCGTCTGCATCTTCTACATCTGCCGCAAGATCTTGACCGATGCCAAACTGAGCGTCTCTCCTCAAGACGTCCCCGCCTATCCCACTACGCCGCTAGAGCTCCTGCTCGCTCCCCAGCCGCATTCCCTGCACCCGCACGGGACGAGCGAGATCAAGCAGGCAGAGACATTCTCACGACTCCTCTTGGAGAAAGCGCAGGACTTCTTGATCTCCCACGCCCAAATCAAGAGCTGAGCGAAGAGAAAATCGGAATTTTTACCACCGAGAGCACAGAGAGAAATTAAACCTTCTTCCAGTGGAACGCCCGAGCAGCGACCTTTGAGACGTCTTGGGATTCCTTGCGGGCCTGTTTGCTCGAAGGAGGATTTTTTGAAGCAGAGCGGATGGGACCGGGTTCACCCATAGCTAGTTTAAGCGCCTTAAGGGCATATCCCCTGATTGCTTTTACCCCGGGATTCTTAGCAGCCGGCTGAAGGATGTGCATGGCTGCACCGGACACACGTCTAACCATAATGATTACCTCTGTTACCTTGACCTTAAAAGCCTCATCATTTTTTAACAAGGCATTTTGGTCCAGAGCTTTTCCCGCTGTAGCGGGAAAAGAGAAATTATTCAAAACTCTTTCTTTATAGATCCGCCTCTTTACACAAGTCGGGGACACCGC
>JABDEH010000094.1 GCA_013287215.1 Chlamydiota bacterium | reverse complement strand
GCTTCGAAGGCATCCTCAAAATCGACGGTGAACGTGGAGCTTTTGAACGGAAAACGTAAATTATCGGGGCCTTTGGTGTGATGATGGGCCTCCCACCTTCTGAGGTCTAGATAGACGAGCTCGCAGGTCACCTTCCCACTGGGCATATAGCCTAAAGAAACGCGGTAGCCGGGAGTGAACTCGAATTCGTTAAAGATCTCTTGGACGCTTAAAACATCCTTTTCATGCGCGCCCACTTTCCGTTCGACAAGCGTGTGATGGGTGATCTTATTGCGATGCATGTAGACGTACTGGCCCTGAATCGCAATGTGATTGTTCGCGCTCCAATCGTCGGTCTGCGCCCAGGTTGTGGATGCCGCACCCAGCAGCGCGGAGTAGTATAGCTTTTGCATTCCCACAGATTAGGAGGCATTTAGAAATTATTCAAGAGGATTTCTTTTCTGCGGCGCGAAAATCGGTCTCTCTTTTCTGCAGGGCCCTGCGCAAGGCGCCCTCGGCATCGATCTCTTGGGCTTCGGCTTTTTGTATCAGGGCCAAAAATTGATCGCCGATCTCCTGACTGTCCAGATGCAAAGGGAAATCAGCCCGCTGCATCCGCTTCACCACCTTTTGGGCCTTCATGAGTAAGGACAAAGTCTTGGGGATCCCGTCGAGGACGCTCTTGCGTTCGCTGTGGTTTTTCTCCTCTTTTTTGATCCGCTCCCAATTCTTCGACACCTCTTCGGCGTCTTTGACACGCACATCGGCAAAAATGTGTGGGTGGCGGCGGATGAGCTTTTCCTTTACGGTTTTGAGGACATCTTCGAGGACAAACCTCTTCTCTCTGCCTGCGACTTTACAATAAAAAATGAGGATGTAAAAAAGGTCTCCCAGCTCTTCAATGATTTTTTGATCGTCATCTTCATCCACGGCCTCCACAAGCTCGTGGGACTCCTCAATCAGATGAGACTGAAGGGAAGTAAAATTTTGCTTATTGTCCCACGGACATCCCTGTGGGCTATACAAGATATCTGAAATTTCAAGTAATTCATTGAATGCGTCCATAAAACCTTCTATTTTGGCACTTTTTTAACACGGATTGCACTTTTTTTGCAAAATAAATGAGATTAAAAATTACACTCCATTTCATTTTAAAAGGCGATCAACTAGAATTAGACAGTTAAATCATTAAAACGGCATAAAATGACACAACCTATTAATTCAACACCCAACGCTATTAATAATTATAGTTGGTCCGAAGCATTCAATCAGTCCAAGGTCACCCCTGAATCTCTAGGAATTGAGCTCCCCGCTCCTCCGCTATCGGTAAACTCTTTAGAGCAAGCGAGAGCCCTCGCGGACTGTCAAAGAAAAATTTTTGTTAGACGCATCAGCGCCTACGCAGCTTCAAAAATAGTGTTTGAAAAGTACTGTGGTATGCCTGTGCCTAAGGCCGGGGAGATCCGCTACGAAGAGATTTTGGACCAAACCAACGATCTATCTCCCAAGGAGTTTAGCGCGCATGCCAGGGAGCGGTTTTATGCTTTGGTCGATAAGGCTCCCCTATCGATATTTACGAAAATCTTTGCCCGCATCATCTTTCCTTTCTTCATCGCTGAAATCGGTCATAACGTCGATACGATCTCCAAAAATGTGCTCGCAGATTTCCGGGGCTCGATCGATCATGAGATGAAAGCCGATAAATTCGAAGCGATGACCAATTACCACTTAAAAAATGTGGACGCTTATTTGAAGGAGCTTTGTGACATCTATGCAGAGCTCAAAAACTCTTCCACAACGGGAAATATCGATGATGAGATTAAGGCGCAATTACAAAAGAGGCTGGAGGTCTCCGAGGAGAAACTCCAAGCAGCCTTTGAAAATCAATGCTTAACTGACTATCCTGTGGCCTATTCCGCAACAGATATTGTGCGCCGCTACCTAAAGCAATTTCGGTTTTCTAAACAGTCTCCGTTCCATTTCCTAAATCCGGTGCTCGCGGTGGTCCATACGATCATCTATGCGGCCCTTTGGCTGCTGATCCGAGCGCCGCAAAAACTGCTGACCTATTTGCTTCCCGAAAAAGTGCTGATGCACTTCCTACCGTACTACCTGCTGAACCGAGGCGTTCAGTACGCGTTTGAGTACTTTTTGCCTACATTAGAGCTTATCCAGACGATGAAAGGCAGCATCCACGATGCGATCGTAGACCCGACGTTCGCCCACACCTTAAATATGAATTTGGAAGCATTGCTCAGGGGTCTTTGCTATACAGTCCAGAATGGGTCTCCGCTGCCTCCGGGGACGGTTAAATTGGACAATGTGGGGCCGATGATCCAGCGCCTTTTCACGCTGCTCGATCTCAGCGGCGCCAAGAACATTGAAGACTTAAAAACGATGTCCACCAACCCCGAATCTCCCTTTAATATGCTCGAAGAGGGATGGAGGGGCAAGATCAATGGGTTAATCCTGAGCGGCGCCGTGGACAACATCCCTGCTGCTCTTGAAGCGAACGTGACTCCTCTGCAATTAGAGAAACTCGTCATCTCTGGACTTGGAAGCCTCAATCGACTATTTGATACTCCTGCCGTCGTTACCGACGAGGATATTGCCAAGGCAAAAGTAAAAATCCTCGAAGTGAAAGACAAGTACATCCAGCTCGTGACCGGAGAAATTCTGCGGAATGTGGGTTTGAGCTATGCCGGCAATTTGGGCGGGTATCTCGCCAATGTGAACCTTGTGCAAGACGCCGCCGTTAAGGTCGCTCAACAGACCGTCAAACAACGGACCGACGCCCTTATCGA
>JABDEH010000093.1 GCA_013287215.1 Chlamydiota bacterium | reverse complement strand
CTTCACCGAGTTGAGCTTGCACAGTTCTTTTCGCATCCTCAATGCTCCCGGGAGTGGAGGCGAGGGAGAGCAGAATGCGGCGTGCAAGGTCCACAGCCTCCACGAGGGCTGGGTCTGTTCCCGGGGGATTGGGGATGGGAAGATAAAAGCCGATGAGATCTTCCGGCTTGAGTTTCCCGTCGCGGCAAAGCTCCCAATAAGTCCAAAAATGTTTTAGAACATTGTCTTGGGTCGGGGTCGTTCCCCATTTGAGCACCGTCTCTTTGGTAGATCCGGGAAGGGGCGGTTCCATCGACAAGATCAAATAGGGGAGGAACGCGGCGGATGCCTGCGCATGTTCGGGTACCCGCAGGTGCACCAGTGCGGAGGCCGGGGATGCGGAACGCTCTCGCCCCACCCCTAGAGCTTGTGCTTTAATGAGAGCGAGATCCTGTTTATCATCGTCGGACAATAGGAGGCGCGAGGCGGCCAGATGCGCATTTTGAGGGATTTTGTCATATTCTTCACTAAGAGTAAGAAGCCGCTCATTTTCTGCTGCGTATTGCCTCTTGGCTTCAGAAGAGGCGGGGAGTTTGAACCTTTGGTAACTTTGGCGCAAGATCGTCCGAATGGTTAAGGCTGCTTTGAGCTGGAAGGCGATCTGCCTGCCGCTGGCATGGGGTTGCAAATGGATCATTTTTGCAATGGCCTCGATCACCGGTACTTCTTTCTCTTGGGGCAAGCCTTTTGCAGCAGCATTCTCGAGATGGTGCACGCCTCGTTCATAATTGCCCTGGCAAAAGTCGACATAGGCAAGATAAAGGAAGGCGGCGTGGGTCCCGTGCAATACGCGCGACGCATCTTCTGTGAGGGTGAGAACCGGGTAGGCGGAGGAGTCCCAGGGGGAAGATTGTTCAAATTCCAGGAGGGTGTCCCCGGTTGCCTTGAGCCGGACGGGATCGATGAGGTGGGGAAAGATCCGATACTGCATTTGTTCCCCTTTTATAAAAGGGAGGAGGAACTGTTGGTAAGACGCTCCGAATTTGTCCACGAGGGGCAGCGTATTGGTCAGTTGCCATTTACACTCCGGATCGTCCTGGGGGCTCCAGGAACCATCATCGTTGAGCACAAGGGTGATGTTTTCATTCAAGAACCGGACGCGCGAGATAAATTCCTCTCCTTTTCTCTGCATGAAGACGATGTCATTTTCATGGGCGCAAGGGAAGCATAAGGCAAGGGTGTGTTTGCCATCTTGAAAGACACGAAAGGTTGCCCCCTCCTCTTGTTTCGTGATCTCTTTGACATGGCCCGCATCGTCCATCCGGAGGGCGAACGCATCATTCCAAAGAGCTTTGGAATCCTGGTAGTCGTCGATCAATCGTGGAAAGAGAACGGCCCGTTTTTCAGGGGACAACATCGAAGGGGCCTTCTCTCCTTCCTTGATCCAAATCCCAAAGTGGCCGATCACGCCCGCAAAGTTCTTTTGCGTAGACGGGGTGGGCGTCATGTACCGGTAGCGGCTGCCGTCAATAATTAGATAAATGCTCAATTTTTGGTTTAAATCTTTTTCAGTGCGGTCGTATACAAGCTCGAAGTGCTTACCTTTGGACTTAAACGCGTACACGCGCTGCGCGGCAGTCGCTCCTACAGAATCTTCGGCCTCAAACTGTTTTCCCTTAAACACCTTATTGTATAAGGGGAGGTTCACAATTTCATCGGGGAGGTTGCTTTTATGCGGAAGGGCGGCAGTGACCTTCATCGTACTTTCACAGGAGGTCAGGTCTAAATAGCCTCCTTGAAGATTTCCCTGCGCATCGGTTGCTAAGAAGCGGCAAGGATTGTTTGGCAGGTCCTGTTTCCATTGGGGACCGGGAGTCCCTTTCCATGTATTCAAAACCCGCAGCCTCAGCGCCGGGTCCCTTCCCAATTTGTCAGCAAGCGCGGGAAGGATTTCTTCTTCCATTTTTAATTGGAGGTGCTGGCGTAATGCGGGGAGAAAGACTTCCGTCTGGTTGCCGCGGACCCGCTCCCAAGCCCTCAAAAGGGTGACAATTTGTTCCGCCTGCAGCCTTGCAACGGAGGCCGCATCGAGAGAGGACAATAGAAAGAGGGAGAGGGTCTTTGCCGTTTCGCTCTTAACCTTGACATCTTCTAATGCGGCAAAGAGTTCCTTGGGAATGGGATCTTCTTTAGAGAGAATGCGAGATAAACGATCCAAAGAGCCAAGCGCAATTCCGGCTTTTGCCTTGACCTCTTGTGTATATACAGAAGAAAACGGTTTTTCCACGGTTAAGCGCGCAGCGTAATCTTCTTCTCTCCTCTGTTCGATCGCTTTAGAGTCGCCGCCTGCAATTCTTTGATGCAAATCTATAGCTTCAGGAGCATTTTCTTTAATTTTTTGCAGAACAAAAGACAAAAAGGCAGCCTGGACGAGTTGCTGATCTTTTACGCACTGCTCGATCTTCTTTTGAATTTGCACTACTGAGGCAACGACCTGCTTGGGGTCTCGGACCAAGTAGCTGAGAAGACCGCGCTTATAGAATAGAGCCTGTAAAAGCCGATTTTGGATAGGGGGATGATCAAGAAGATCGGTCCTGCGTACGATAAAATCGAAAGCGTAGGAAGCGCTGGACTCAGGAATAGCCGATCTTAGCTCCAGTAATTCCGCTTCCACAACAGGGTCGAGGGTTGGAAATAGCCGCTCCTCGCCGGCAGCTGCAAAAAAGTAGGCGGGACGGTGGCAATTGGCGCTGTCAAGATCGTCCGGCTTGGTCAGGACCGAGGGGTCCGGCGGGGGGATCAGTTCGGCAAAGCGCATCGGATCATCAAGGGCGCATTTCGCAAGGGCCAGCGAAGAGGGTAGAAAGTGCAAGGCGTCCTGAAACAAAAGAAGGTCTTTGGGGAATTCTGAGCCCGCTAACTGCGGAGGCAAAGTGCGGGCATAGAGGCAAAACCCTTTGGCGGGACCCCCGTTTTTGGAACTGAAAATAATGGCAG
>JABDEH010000092.1 GCA_013287215.1 Chlamydiota bacterium | reverse complement strand
GGAGCGGCTGAGAGGTAAGAAAGGCATTGCGGTAGAGCTCTTTTTGCTCGTCGGAGAGAGGACAGTAGGCGATCTCTTCGATCTTTTCGGGAAGCTCGAGGAGCACTTCGGCCTTTTTTCTGCGGAGGATGAACGGTTTGATCAGGCGCGAGAGGAGGAGTTTTTTATCGGGATCTTGGGACTTCTCAATGGGATTGACAAAGAGCTCTTTGAAGTGGGCCTCTTGGGGCAGATAGGATGGGATGACGATATCGAAGAGCGCCTTGAGTTCGAGGAGGCGGTTCTCAATGGGGGTTCCGGTGAGGCCGAGCCGCATTTTTGCATCCAGTGTACGGAGCGTTTTGTGGGTTTGAGAATGGACGTTTTTGGCGATCTGCACTTCGTCGAAGACGGCGATGTCAAAGTGGATCTCGGCGAGCGCCTTTTTTTCGCTGCGCAGCGTGCCGTAAGAGGTGAGGAGAAGATCGTAATTGTCTTTAAAATTGTCGAGCGTGCGCTGGATGCCGTAAAACACACAGACGCGCAAGCGGGGCAGAAAACGTTTGAGCAGGTCCTGCCAGTGGTAGATCACCGATGTGGGACAGACGACGAGGTAGGGGTCCTCTTTGTTGACGTTGGAGGCGGCGGCGAGCAGCGCCATCGCCTGATGCGTTTTTCCAAGTCCCATCTCATCGCAGAGGAGCCCGGAGAGCCCTTGGTTGTAGAGGAACCAGAGCCAGCGGACGCCGGTCTCTTGATAGGGGCGGAGGTTGCTCTCTAGGCCGGTGAGATCGATCGGCTCGAGGGTTTGGAAGAGCTTGAAATCATCCATGACTTTCCGGCTCTCGGGTTCTGCCGGCTCTTTGAGCTCTTCGAACACAGTCAAACGGATCCACTCGAGGGCGGTGAGACGCACTTTTTTCCCCCCGGCAAGCCAGCGCGATTTCGAGAGATTTTTCAGCCAATTGAAACGGGGTTGGTTGAGGAGGATGAGTCCTGCCTCGGTAAAGACCATCTTCTCTTTCTCATTGAGCGCGCGCCAAATCTCAGCGGCGTTGACCTTTCCCAGTTCGGTCTCATATTCGAGGCTGACAATCCACCCATTATTTTTGGACTTTTTGATTTCTTCGATCGATAAAAAGAGATGTCTGGGCTTTGAGAGGCGGGGATCAATAGAGAGGATATAAGGTTTTAGGGTGTCGAGCTCGTAGGCGACAAAATAGGGCTGCTGGCCGGGGTTGATGACGGTTTCGCGTAAGAAACGTTCGGGAAGTCGCATTTCTGGAGGAATTTCGGCAAATCCTTCGTTCTGAACGTAAGTGTAGTCGCCAAAGACTTTCACCTTTGACTCGGGAACTGAAAACGAGTAGTTGGGGGCGATGACGATCTCTTGGGCTGCATTCAGTGTCACGTTGAGACCCGCCTTTTCTACCGGGCATCGGCTGCTAAAAAAGTGTTCGATGGTCTCCAATTCTTCTTGATGCATCCGAATGAAGGGAGAGATTTCTTTTGCGGGAACGGTCATGCCCCTGCGCAAGTGCATCCCCACCTTCCCCGCCAATTTGGAATAGAAGCCTCTGCCCTTCACATAGACCCAATCGCCAAAGTCGACGGCATATTCGGCCTCATCAGTCATTTCTAGGCGGGTGTCGAAGCGCAGGGCGTCGTCCTTGGTCAGCTGGTACGCGAGATGGGAATCAATGGTCGAGACATGGGTCTGAAATCCCTCATAGGCATGAAGCCAATGCCGATGCATGGAGACAAAATCAGAAACTTTATCTTTGGGAACGACCTTTTCGACCCCTTCAAAGAGAAGGTTTTCTAGGCAGTAGAACCCTTTGCCCTGAATGTACACCCAGGGGCCAAAATAGGCCGAATCGACCCGCTGCAAATCGCCCGGTTCAAACACATAGCAGGCGATGTGCAAACTGTCTTCCCCGTTAAACGATAGCTGGTACTGGGCTTTGATCGGATCGGTGTAGAGCTTTGTGCCGACAAGATACTTATGGACCAGTTTGGAATGGCGGTGCAGGACGGCGCCGATATGCTCTTTTGTGATATTTTTTTTCTCCAGGAGAGGGTCGAGGCGCGCAGGATAAAAGCCGCTGCCCGGAATGAAGGTCCATTCCCCCACGGGGATCTGTTTTTCAGGGAGCTTCTCATGTTCTTGTTCTGCAGAATGGGGGGCGAAGTCGATCACAAATTGCTTCGCGAGCGCCTTGTAGAGAATCTTTTCGATCCTCTCTCTTTGGAACTCGTGCACGGGCAGAGGAGATGTGACAGTAGAGAGAGAGGGAATGATATCGGGCCAGTTGACTTCGGCGATGTAAAAAAAGATTTCAACCGAGCGAAAACGGATCCTCATGCTTTTGGGAAGCGCATGGGCTGCCACGGCGAAGACGATCTCATAAGGCTCCTCAGACTCTTGGAGCCACATCCACCATTTGGCGAGATCGGACCAAAAGGAGAGCTCGTAAGAAAGGCTGTGCGTAGGCCTCCCTTGCCGCCACAGCGCCAGCTCTTCGGGAGAGAGCTTGGAAAACTTCAATGAAGTCTCTTCGGTCTCCACGACGCGGTGCTTCAAGATCTCCGCGGCCTTCTTCTTCGCATCCGCATTCAGAGGTTTGAGTTCAAAGAGGAGTTTTTTTGTTGCGGAGATCGCTGTGTAGTTGCCTTTCTTGTCCGATTTTAAAACATCAGTGTCATACCCGTGCCGCCGGCTGGCCATCTGGCAGAGGAGGTTCCATAAAGAATGTTGGAATCGGACATGCAGAGGCTCTTCGCGGCCGTTGAAAATGCGCTTTTCCGCTGCTTGCAAATGGATGCAGGGACTCGGTGCGCCGCAGGTGCAGAAGGCATCGAGGAGCTTTCCCTCATCACTGAGCTGCAAAAAGGGCCAAGAAATTTCTCTAGGCTTGGGGCCTTTCACTTCAACTTGATATGTGCCTCCGGAAAAAAGAATCTGGACGACTGTGGCGTCAGATGCTGAGGTCGATTTTCCCTGTGAAGACAT
>JABDEH010000091.1 GCA_013287215.1 Chlamydiota bacterium | reverse complement strand
TCGTTCTTGCTTGAGCAGCTCCACTTTTCTCCCGACGCGTTTGCGATGTTTCAGCATCTGCAGCCCTTTACGGAGAATTTTCAAGTGCTGCTCAGCGCGGTTGGGGTGCTCACCTTCATCATGCTGGTCCTTTTTTCATACTACGGGAAGCTGCAGGTCAATCTCAAGGGGCTGCTGGGCAAACTCTGCCTCTGTTTCGGGGTCCTGGTTGTAGGAGTTGCGCTGCTCAAATCGCATACAGACCTTGAGGACCATTACAAAGGTCTCTATGCGCGTTTAAACATGCATGCGGTGATCCCGGAGTTCCCTCAATTTGTTCAAGGCACGCCGGCACGGGAGCCTGCGCAAAGAGGGAGCCTTGCGGCCATTCTTAAGAGCGGAGTCCTCAGAGTGGGCTATAATACAACCAATATTCCGTTTTGTTATCTCAATGAAAAAAACGAGGTGGCCGGCTTCGACATGGCCTTTGCCTATCAGCTTGCTTTAGACCTGGAATGTAAATTGGAGCTGGTCCCTCTTAATATTGATCAACTCAACGCTGACTTCGAGGCAGGGAAGTTCGACATTGTCATGTCAGAGTTGATCATGACCGAAGAGAGGCTCACGAAGTTTGATTTCACGCAGCCTTATTATAACGGTTTAAGGGCCCTCGTTGTGCATGCTGAGGATAAAGCAAAATTCTTGCATTTGGACGCTGTCAAGGCGCGGGATGGATTGAAGATCGGCGGTGTGGGAGCCTATGCCCAGGCAGCAAAAAGATTGTTCCCCAAGGCAACGGTGGAACCGCTTGCAGACATAAACCATGCCTTTAACGGAGACATCGAGGCAATATTATGGGATTCTACAGGGGCCCGTACATGGTGCTTAGACCACCCGGAGTACGTATTTATCGATTATGACGGAGCGCTTGGGCACTTTTTCCTGGCCTACTGTGTTCCCAAAGGTTCTTTCGAGTGGCTCACATTCCTAAATAGTTGGCTCAATCTGAAAAAAGAGGCGAAGTTTACTGCTCTGCAGGAAAATTATTGGATCAATGGAGTGCCTCCCCCATCTAAAGTCCCTCAATGGAGTATTTTGCACAATGTCCTTCACTGGGCCGATTAGAAAATTTAGCTTGGGCTACCAAGTTCTCGCGGCGATTATCTTGGCGCTGCTCGTAGGGGTCTGGCTGGGGCCCAACACAAAATATTTAAATCCCTTTGCGGAGACTTTTGCTCTCTCGCTGCGGATGTTCGCCATTCCCTATATTTTGTTTTCGGTCTTGCACGGACTGGGATCTTTGACGCCCAAGGTCGCCAAACAGCTCGCCAAAAAGGGCATTGTGATCTTGGGCGTTCTTTGGGCTCTGATCTATGCATTGATCTATCTCCTGAGCCTGCTCATCCCTGCGCCTCTCATGAGTCCCGTACAACTCGACACCTTGGCGCCCGTTTCTGTATCGCAGCAACTCTTGGGATATCTCGTCCCTCAAAATTTATTCTATGATGTGACGAACAATGCGGCGCCCTCGATTGCGACATTTGCTGTCCTCGGAGGGATTGCGATCATGCACCTTTCCGACAAGGAGCCGCTGCTTGGCATCCTTGAAGGGATCAATGATGTGATCGACAAGATTTTCACATGGATTGCGATCATTTCTCCTATCGGCATCTTTGCCCACGTCGCGGTGGCGGCCGGCACTTTAGACATTGCCCAGCTCAAGCAGATTGGATTTTATTTTGCCGGATATCTGGGGATTACCCTGTCCGTTGTGTTTTATTTTTTACCCACCCTGATCTGCAGTGTAACTTCCTTTCGCTATACTCAAGTGATCCAAGAGTTTCGCACTGCCTGCGTCGTTGCCTTTGCGACAGGCGTTCCCATCATCGCCGTTCCTTTTATTGTCCGCAGCTTGAATAAGCTGGCCATTGACGATCCCAGTTTTCGGAATGTGGCCCAGACCACCATTCCTCTGGGCTTGACCTTTGCACAGCTCGGCAACTACCTCATCCTATTTTTTATGCTTTTCATCTCTTTTTATTTTCGGCATCCGTTCACGATCTCAGAAAAGATCCTGCTGCCCATTTTAACGATGCCGATGTCTTTGGGAGCGCCCACCGTATCGGTGAACGCCCTCTCTTTTTTCGTTTCAAAGTGGGCCTTCCCCCAAGGCGCCTATACACTCTATTTGCAGACCGCGGCGCTGACAAACAATCTGCAGGTCCTGCTCAGTGTTACGGCGATCTTCACCTTTTCCCTGCTCGTTCTCCTCTCCTACTTTGGGAGGCTCAAAGTCAATCTACGCAAGCTTGCGATCACCTGGGGAGGGGGATTCTGTTGCCTCTGCGGGCTAATCTGGCTTGCCAAAGGACATTTTACCCTGAGCGACGAGTATGAAAGGATCTACGGGAACCTCAACATTGTGAGCCCTGTGAAAGCTGCCTTTGTCCCTGGGGAGGACCGACCTGACGAAGGGACGCTGATTAGAATTTTGCGCACGGGAGTGCTGCGGGTGGGGGTAGCGATGGACGAGGTGCCCTACAGCTACAGGAATAAAGAGGGAGAGCTGGTCGGCTATGATATCGCTTTTGCCTACAAACTAGCGGAAGACTTAGGCGTCCAACTCGAATTTGCTCCGCTCCACTGGAACAGCATCGCAGACGAGCTCGACCATAATCAGTATGACATTGGGATGAGCGCGATCTTAATGGATGAGGAGCGCATTGAAAGGATGGACTTTACGACCTCCCTGAATGCGCAGAAAAACGTCCTTGTCGTCCGCGCAGACCGGAAGAAGGAATTTAGAGAGTATGACAAGGTCGTCCACACTGCAGACCTTAAGATTGGCGCCGAAGGCCATTATGCAGAAGTGGTGAAAAAAACATTTTCCCTTAGCGGCGATGGTCCCGCTGGACACGCTCAGCGGCCTTAGCGGCAAAGGGGTGGATGCGTTTGCCTACTCCTATGTTCCCGGGATTGTTTGGTGTTTCTTGCACCCCGAGTATGTGGTCATCGATTATGGCGATCGGCTGGGATCTAAGTTTTTTTCTT
>JABDEH010000090.1:2632-3044 GCA_013287215.1 Chlamydiota bacterium | reverse complement strand
AACACCTCTGGGGCCTGTTTTCACCAACCGCGGGCTCTCCGGAATCGACGGAAACATCGCCACCGCTCTTGGGATTGCCAAAGGGACCGAGCGGCCGACCCTCGCAGTCATCGGCGATTTGACCTTCTTGCACGATCTCAACTCTCTCTCGCTGCTCAAAAACAGCCTCTATCCGCTCATCATCTTAGTGTTCAACAATGGAGGCGCCGGCATCTTTTCTTTCTTGCCGATCGCAGAAAAAAAAGAGGTCGTGGAGCCAGTTGCAAAACTCCACGCCCCAGAAAAATCGATGATTTTGGAGACCCCTTCCCAGAGTCAGCTAGCTGACTCGAGGCGCAGTGACGGCGGCCTACCTGAGAAGGTAGGCGAGGAACTGCGACGGGAAGGGGGCCCAAAAGGGCGATTTTCCGGG
>JABDEH010000090.1:0-2622 GCA_013287215.1 Chlamydiota bacterium | reverse complement strand
TTTCCGGGGCGAAGAGTTTTACAACTAGCTCCTGGGAAGAGTACGTGGCAGCCGCTCATACGATCCGCTTCGAAGAGGCCGCACGCCTCTTTGGCCTCCCCTATTACCATCCCCAATCAAAAGAAGAGTGGCAAGAAACCTTCTCTCATTGTATCGATAGGAACCAATCATGCATCATCGAGCTGACGACAAACCGCGCAGAGAACAAAGCGCTGCACGACGAAATCTCCCGCTTGTCTTCCTCCACGGAATGGGATAGAGGCGCTAAAGCCTCTGCAATAGACGTTTTCACAAAGTCAAATTCCATCTGTTCCTTGTCTCCAAGTCCGATTTCTCCTTGGACCCGTGTTCCTGCGATCGCCTCGCTCACAAGGCGCGTCTCTCGCCGCGTATAGAGCTTTTCGGGGGTAGCGCCGATGAATGCGGCCTCAGGCGTGATCTGAAAACCAAACAGCGTCGCGTTGCGGGCGCGCTCCCGAAGGGCCGAGAGAAGTTCCCAGGGGCAGAGTTTTTCTTTGAAGGTGAGCGTGGTGCGCCTGGCGAGGACGACTTTCTCGATCTTGGGGTCTTGCAGAGAGGCCGCGACTGCTTTTTCCCAGGCTTCAAAGGATGGAGAATCGGTGCGCCGTACAAGCGTCTGTTTTTTAAACGGCAGGGGTGAGAGCGCGCCGGTTGTTTTTTCCACGAGCGGTTCAAAGAAATAGCAGGGGGGAAAGGAGTGCCAGAGCGTAGACCGTTTTTCTGCAGAAAATATCATCCCGCCGAATAATCGTTTTTCAGGATGATTGGGGACATGCGACAGTTCCCTGCGGCTGCCGACAGCCAAAAGCGCTGCGCCGTCTCCTTTGGCCTGCCAAAAGAGCTTGGGGTAGAGCGTTTCATTTTTTAGCCAAGCAAGCATGGCTTGTCACCAACGTAGAGGGTCACGATGCCGAGGGTCAGCGGATGGGCGCAGGCGGAGATAAACCCTGCATTATTGAGAAGGCCGCAAAAGTTTTGTCCTGAGGGAAACGCTTCGATGGTCTTGTTCAAGTAGGTATAGGCATCGCGATTGTTGGAGAGCCAGCCGCCGATGTAGGGCAGACACTTGCGCAAATAAAACAGATGGAAGGTTCTCAAGATATCACTTCGGGGCAGTGAAAACTCCAGCACCACAATGCGGCCGCCCGGCTTCAGCACGCGGTACATTTCGGTTAAGGCAAGAGGCACGTTATCCACATTGCGGATGCCGAAGGAGATCGTCGCACAATCAAAAGTATTTGGGGAAAAGGGGAGCGCGGTGACGCTTGCTTCCTGCAATAGGATCTTATCTTTGTAGGGCTTTTCCTTGATTTTCTGTCTGCCGAGGCGCAGCATTTCCGTGGCCAGGTCGATCCCAATCGCCTGGCCTATGGTTTGGGTCGGTTCCATGAGAGCGATGAGCTGATCGCCGGTGCCTGTCGCGCAGTCGAGCAAATAGAGCGGCTTTTTCTTCGGGAGAAATTTGGCGACCTGGCGGCGCCAATATTGGTCGAGGCCGAGCGACAAAATTCGATTGGTCCGATCGTAGGTGGGCGAAATCGTATCGAACATTTTCTCAACTTTCATAGCGTGCCCGTTACCGTGCCCGATTATTCTTTTCCTTTCAACTACTTACGCTTTCTCTCCGCTTCGGTGAGGTAGCGTTTGCGCAGACGGATGAAGTGAGGCGTGATCTCTACGAGTTCATCGTCTTGGATGAAGTCGATCGCCTGCTCCAACGTAAATTGGCGCGGAGGCGTTAAGATGATGTTCTCATCGGTGCCCGAAGCGCGCATATTCGTCAGCTGCTTGCCCTTCGTGACGTTCACAACAAGGTCGTTGTCGCGGGTGTGCTCGCCGACAACCATTCCTTCGTATACCTCATCTCCCGGGCCTACAAACAGAGTGCCGCGCTCCTGGATGGCGAAACAGGCGTAGCCGGTGGCTTTGCCAAGGCACATGGAGATGAGTGCTCCTTTTTTCCGGCCGGGGATGGCGCCTTTCCACGGTTCGTAGTGGTCGAAGATGGAGGTGAGGAGGCCGAGGCCGCGCGTGACGGTCATGAACTCGTTGCGGTAGCCCATCAGGCCGCGCGTCGGGATCAAGAAGCTAAGCGACGTGATGTCGTGCTCGTTGGTGGAAAGCGTTTGCATTTCCCCTTTGCGGCGGGAAAGCTCTTCGATGACCGCTCCCGAAAATTCTTGGGGAACTTCGATGTGGACCATCTCGATCGGCTCTTCTTTGACGCCGTTCACTTCTTTAATGATGACTTGCGGTTTTGAAATGGTGAACTCATAATCTTCTCTGCGCATCGCTTCGATGAGGACGGCAAGGTGGAGCTCGCCCCGTCCGCAGACGGTAACAGCGTCGTCGCGCGATTTGGAGTCTTCAATTTTGAGCGAGATGTTCGCCCGCCGCTCTTGGTGGAGGCGGTCGCGGATCTTGTTCATCGTCACTTGCTTGCCGTCTCTGCCGACGAAAGGTCCGTTGTTGACGGTCATTTCGATGGAGAGGGTAGGCTCTGCAAGCGTGATGAGAGGAAGTTGGACGATGTGGTCTGGAGTGCAGAGGGTGTCGCCGATGGTGACTTCAGGAATACCGGAAATACTGACGATATCGCCG
>JABDEH010000089.1 GCA_013287215.1 Chlamydiota bacterium | reverse complement strand
CACAAGCAGATCGATCAAGGGACCTCTTTCCTCCTTTCCCTCTATAAAAAACTCGCAGAGACGGTCCAGGCCGCCTCTGAAGCTGTCCAACTGCTGGAATCGGCCCGCCACGAAGCGCTTGCCCTCGAGGGGGAGAAGCGCGGCGCCTTCTTTTGCGATGTTGTCCACGCGCGCATGGCTGAGGCCAGACGCTGGGTCGATGAGCTCGAAACCCTCGTGGACGACAAGCTCTGGCCCCTTCCCAAATACCGCGAACTCCTCTTTTTGGGTTGACTATGATAGGATTTTTTGGAGGGAGCTTTGATCCGGTCCACTTTGGCCATCTGAATTTGGCCATCCAGATGCTCGAAAAACACCGTCTATCCAAAATATTATTTTGTCCGGCCTATGTCTCCCCCCATAAACAAGGAAAGCCCCCGGCAGCCCCCAAGCACCACCGCAAGGCCATGGCCGCCCTCGCCATCAGCCCCATCAAGGAATTTCAGCTCTTAGACTGGGAGTTGCAGCAGGTGGGGCCCTCCTACACCATCGACACCATTCGTGAGCTGAAAAGGCAGCATCCTCAAGAGTCCATCCGCCTCATCCTAGGAGAAGACGCCCTCAAAGAATTTTTTGCGTGGAAAGAAGTCGAAGAACTTGTACACTTAGCCCCGCCGCTCATTGGAAGCAGGCTAGGGACTGCTCCTGCGGACATGCCCCCTGTGCTCCACAAGGCTGTCCTCGCGGGGATCACCAAAACCTCTGAGATGGAGATCAGCAGCACGGATGTGAGAGCGCGGCTGGCCCTTGGAAAATATTGCGGACATTTGGTCCCTGCAAAAGTGCTGGACTATATTCATCAAAATCAATTATATTAGTTTATTATGAAAAAAGATTCTTTAGAATTGTTAAACAGTATTGCCCAAATTATTTTTGATAAAAAAGGGACTAATATTTTAGCTCTTGATGTCAGAGGGCTTTCGACGATCACCGACTATCTCATCATCGCAGAAGGGGGCGTAGACCGCCACGTGACCGCGATTGCGAAGACCATTGAAGAAGAGCTCAGAAAAAGCGGCGAGAAACCCGCCTATGTCGAAGGGATGCAGACCGGAGATTGGATCGTGCTCGACTACTACCAAGTGATGGTGCATCTTTTCATCCCGGGCCTGCGCGAGAGATATCAACTGGAGCAGCTCTGGAGCGAAGCAAAAATCGTAGACCTAAACATTATTATAGCGCCGGAAAAATCTAGCGTTTATAATGCTAAATGATTTTATGAAAAAGAAACGCATCGTCGTCACAGGAATGGGGCTCGTGTCCTGCTTTGGGACGGATATAGACCATTTTTATCAGCAACTTCTCGCCGGCCAAAGCGGGATCGCTCCCATTGAGGACTTTCCGTGCCAAGAGTATCCCACCCGCTTTGCCGGTGTTGTCCGCAATTTTGATTGCGGCGATTACCTCGACAAGAAGCAGGCGCGCAGAGTCGACCCTTACATCCGCTTCACAGTTGTTGCCGGTAAGAAAGCTCTTGAGATGAGCAAAGTTTCTTTAGATCAACTAGATAAAAATCGGTGCGGCGTGATCATCGGCTCGGGCATGGGCGGGATGAACGTTTTTTTCGACGGCGTAGAAACCGTGATCACCAAGGGATTCAAGCGGCTCACCCCGTTTTTTATTCCTTACATCATCACCAACATGGGTGGAGCCCTGCTTGCCATTGATCTTGGGTTCATGGGGCCTAACTATTCCATTTCGACCGCCTGCGCGACGGCAAACTATTCCATTTGCGCCGCCGCCGACCACATCCGCAAAGGGGAGGCCGACCTCATGATCTGCGGGGGCGCAGAAGCCTCTGTCAACATCATCGGACTGGCCGGATTCGTTGCCATCAAAGCCCTTTCGGAGCGCAATGACGCACCGCAAAAAGCCTCCCGTCCTTGGGACCAAGACCGCGACGGATTTGTGATGGGCGAGGGTTCCGGCGTTCTTGTCTTAGAAGAACTCGAACACGCATTAGCCCGAGGAGCGCCCATTTTGGCCGAGTACCTCGGCGGAGCGATCTCTTGCGACGCCTACCATATGACTGATCCGCGCTCAGACGGGGCCGGAGTGGCGCTCTGCATTGAAAAAGCCCTCCACGACGCAGGCATTTCCAAAGAGAAAATCGATTACGTGAACGCCCACGCCACCTCGACCCTCGTCGGCGACGTCGCTGAAATTAACGCCCTAAAACGGGTCTTTGGCGACCAAATGTCCCGTATCAAAGTCAATGCGACCAAGTCGATGATCGGCCACTGCCTAGGCGCTGCCGGCGGCATCGAGGCGATTGCGACCATCAAGGCCATCGAAACCGGCATGCTCCACCCCACCATCAACCTCGACAATCCCATTCCTGAAATTGAGGGGATCGACGTGGTCCGGGGGAGCGCAAAGCCCTACAAAGTTCACGCCGCACTATCTAACTCATTTGGATTTGGAGGACATAATTCCACACTCATTTTCGCCCCATACCATGGTTGAAGAAGTCTCTTTTGGAGTCATCCCCCTCATGAAAGACAATGCTGCGTGGCAGGTGTTTCTGATCCTCCACAAATCGGGGAACCATTGGGGATTTCCGAAAGGGCACGCGAACGGCAATGAAACTCCCCAAGAGAGCGCCACCCGCGAGCTAAAAGAAGAAACCGGCTTAACCGTCGAGAGGTTTTTGCAGACCGAGCCCCTCATCGAGCAGTTCCAATTTAGAAAAAAGGGCGTCTGGGTCTCCAAAAAAGTCTATTTTTTTCCTGCGCTTGTCTCCGGAACGCCGCAGCTTCAACTCGAAGAAGTGCGCGAGGGAATGTGGGTCCCGCTCCACAAGGCCACCGAAGTGCTCTCATTTAAAGAAGGACGGACCATTTGCAACCAGCTTATCGAGCTCTTAAAAGCCTCTTCACTGTGACCCCCAAGATCGAAGTGTTTGTCCGCCACTGCCATTTTTCCAGCATCTCCGAGCACAAGGCGCGCCTCCCCAACTTTTCCCGCGAGCGCTGCCACGAAAACCTTCTCGCCACCGTAGACACAAAGCGCGTG
>JABDEH010000088.1 GCA_013287215.1 Chlamydiota bacterium | reverse complement strand
AAAGTTCCCAGTCCTCTGTCTTTTCCCACGGATAAAGGAGAAAATATCCACCCATACCCAGGACCACCGCCCCCATCAGGATGCACGCGGACAGGGTTGCCCTGCGGAAGAGAAAATTAAGTTTGAACCACCAGCTATGAGCTATAATCATATGAAGTACAGGATTCTAAACGATCCCCTCAAATAATTCAATTTGCTAAAAATACCTTCGACCACTTAAATAGGAATTATATATAGGAAGGTGGAATATGGACACGAATGAGCCGAAAAAAGGTGTCTCTGTCAAGGAGATCGAAGAATTCGCTAAGAAACATCGCTTCGAGGTATTCTTTTGCCTCGCATTTATTTTTGCCTGTTTTTTCAGTTTTGTTTTTTTTGGACCGGGTTGGGGGATCTTTTTGGCCAGCATTGGAGGCATTCTCGGCGTGATTATGCCGGCGCGCATTGAAGTTTTCACCGCAAAAATCTCTCACTTTATTTTCAAGCAAGAGAAAACCACCCAAATTGTCTTAGGAGTTGTCGCCCTCGTTCTTTCGATCCTTGTGCCGCCGCTCATCTTTTTCCTCTTAGGACTGCATGGGGGAAAAAGCATGCATCACCAAGTGATGACCGTTTACGGCGAACCTAAATGAGCTTGTCTTGGGTAAGTTAGCGTGCCCGATTCTATTAAGTTGATTTTTCCGCAGGGGAAATTACATCTCAGCCCATTACTGACTTATAGACTGATTCCATCTCGTCCAAGGTTCGCTGCATTGTAAATTTCTCTACGACGAGCTTATGGGCATCTTCCCCCAATTTGCGGCGGAGCGCGGGGTCGCTTTTGAGCTTGATCACCGCCTCCCCCACTTTCTCCGGAGAAAACGGAGGAACGATCAGCCCCGTTTTTCCATCTAGACAGACCTCCGGCAGCCCGCCCACCGGCGTTGTGATCAAAGGCTTCTTTAGATAGGCCGCTTGCAGGCTCGACTGGGAGATCCCCTCATGCGCGGTACTCAAAAGAGCGAAGATGTCCATCGCCGCAAGAGCGATATAGGGGGAGTTCAGGTGGCCGGTAAAGATCAGGCGGCCCTTGAGGTCCATTTTTTCGGCCGCAGTTTTATAATCATTCACATAGCCGCCCCCGACGATAATCCATGTGAGGTGGTCAATCTCTCTGAGAAGTTCTGCCGCCCGCATAAAATCATTGATCCCTTTCCAGGAGCGGACAAAGCAGGCCGTTCCCACGAGACAATCTTCAGGGGTCAAATGCAGCTGCTCCCGAAATGCCTCCACAGCGGTAGGATCTACATTGAGCAAGGCAGGGTCCACCCCTGTGGGGATGCAGCGGCACAGGGAGGGGGGGAGTTTGGACTGATTGCAGATCAAGGGTATGATGGCAGAAGAGGTTGTTACCACAAAATCGGAAAGCCCATTATAGAGGAGCACAGAATTGAGCCCCTTGCGGATCGGGGTTGAGAGATGGCGGGTGCGGACCACAAACTTCCCCGCAATCCTTGCCGCAATCCCTGCCATCCATGCATCGGCAGAAGAGTGGGTGTTAACCAAATCGATTCGATGCTTTTTAAAGATGCGCAAGAGGCGGGGAATCGTAAAAAGCGCATGCGTCTTTTTAAAGTTAAGCTCATAAACTTCAAACCCTAGTTTACGCGCGTGAGCGATCAGCTTGCCTCCCAAAGCCACCGCAAAAATCACCTCATGCCCGCGCGAGCGCATTCCTTCGGCCTCACGCAAAATGCGAATCTCTTGTCCGCCCCAGCCATTAGAACCCTCGGTGTGTAAAATATGCATAAACCCTCTTTAAAATTCTTCGGTGTCCCGAGGAAAATGGAAGCGTAATCGCCTCCTGCCAAGGGATCCATTGATAATCCTCAACGTGAGGCTTATTCGATGCCTTCCATAGACGGGGAAAGAGTTCGACCCTAAAACGAGTAAAACTATGCCTGACCGGTTCCATTTCCAAAACTAGGCTCATAGGGAACAGAAACTTTTTCTCATAGGGAAACTCATAGAGATCGGCCATCACCTTTCCTGCCGACTCTTTACGCAGGAGCAGAGTATCCTCATGAAAAACCACCGCCACGTCCCGTTTTAAAAATACCGTCTCCACTTGATTCTTTTTTACCGGAAGCTCCTCAGCCCTCCCCGCTCTGAGCGCCAAACAGTGCTCACGAACAGGGCACAAGGAACAGAGCGGCTTTTTCTTACAGACTTTTGCTCCCAGCTCGATCAGAGCCTCCATGATAATATGGGGGTCTTTCTCCGGAAGCAGACTTTCCGCCAGCGCTCTGATCCTCTTTTGCGTTGTGCCCAAGCCGATATCCTCTTCAATCAAAAAATAGCGGGCGAGCACGCGGAGCACATTTCCGTCCACGGCAGCAGCTCTTTGGCGGTAGGCAAAACTCAAAATGGCCCCCGTTGTATAGTGGCCGAAGCCTTTGAGCTGCCGGAGCTCTTCAGAGGTTCTGGGAAGTTCTCCGCCGTAACGCTCCATCAAGACCTTCGCCGTCTCATGCAGGTGGCGGGCCCTCGAGTAATACCCAAGCCCTTCCCAAGCCTTGATCACCTCTTCTAAGGAGGCCGCAGCGAGCCGCTGCACCGTGGGAAACTGGAGCATCCACCGTTCATAGTACGGAATAACCACGGACACCTGCGTCTGCTGGAGCATCACTTCAGAAATCCAAACTTGGTAGGGCGTAGGCGCGCGCCTCCAGGGAAGGTCCCTTCGTTCCTCTAAAAACCACTCCTTTAAAGCTCCAATATCCATGAGAAAATTTTTCCGGATCGTCAGGTAATTTTTTCCCGTTTTATGAGGATACACCCACCTCCCAGAATAATTCAAGACCTTTTCAATCAATTAGTTAACCTCCATGGCACGGTTCTTGCTACTTATTACTACTACCGGAGGCAGCTATGCTTGAAGATTTACAAGTTCTGCTAAAAAAAGAAATTAGTGCCATGCGCGAAGTCCTCGCCAACATGTATCAGGAAGAGCTCTCGCTCATGCTCGGGGACCAAAACACCCTGCGCTTTGTCCTAGACGAACGGTCCAAGCTCCTCGCCCAGCTCAGCGACCTGCGA
>JABDEH010000087.1 GCA_013287215.1 Chlamydiota bacterium | reverse complement strand
TTGCATAGACTTTTTTGAACGGCGGTGTACCCGACTCAATATGTTTTGCCAATAGATCAATCAATTTTTCTTTGCCCCTAGATCAAGGATCTGATATTCTTCACTTTCACTGAGGATTTTATGAGCAGAAAAATTGCAACTATTATTACTGCCATTACAGGAGACAGAATCGTAGTTGGAGAGGAAGAACTCAAGCATGCGATGGAAGAACACTTTCCGATGCTCCCCAAAGACATCCTTCTCGAGCTAATCGAAAGAATATTAAAGGACCCTACAAAAATCTTCGAACAGGAAAAGCTCAGTCAATACCACCTATTTTATAGACTTGACAATCGAAGCTATTTAGTTGTAATTGTAAAGAAGACTCTTACAGGAAACTATTTTTCGTCTATGTACAGCACAGGAAGTTCCATCCGGAACCGTCATAAACATTTAAAGGAAATCAAGCCATGAAAAAGGGGAAATTATTTTTTCATCCGATTGACGGCTCAGCCTCCTTGACGATTTCGTGGAGCTCGGGCCCTAAGGGCGATGCGATAGAAGCAAAAAGAGGGGCGGGGGTCGGCTTTTTTTCCGATACAGGTGACTTACTATGTGTGATTTTTGATGAGGTTCAATCTGCGCAGGATCGCCAAACTCTTGAGTTCAATTGCTATCGTGTAGAAATCACTGTGAAAAATAGCAAGGTTGATTACGATGTATCTGAAATCACACCAAGATCCATCACTAGAAAAATCCGTATTAAAAGAAGACTATCTGCTAAAAAGGCCCGCATTTAACTAATTTTAGACAGAATTTCCGATCGCAGATTTAGAGAACTGCACCCTCGTGCATTTTCATCATAACGGTCGCGAATGGGGAGTCAAATACCTTTAATGCATGATAAACTTATGCGCTCGAAAATAAAAAATTTATTCTCTGTAGGAGTTTTACTCTGCACCCAAGCACATGCGGCTCCTGTTTCTTTTTGGAATATGACTCCGGAAGAAGTTCGCACAAGAATCAATCAACGGATCATGGCTATCGATGCAGCCACACCGACTGTTGGGACCGTAGAAAACAAAGAGTTGGGCTTTGGCGATCGCACAACGCAAATTCGGATCTACACTCCTATTCAAGGAAATCATTTCCCTGTCCTTTTACTCATTCATGGCGGCGCGTGGGTGGCAGGAAATCTTGACACCCATGATCACTTAGCGCGCTATCTTTGTTCTAAAACCCCTGCAATCGTGGTTTCTGTGGGATATCTCAATGCGCCAGAGGGGAAATTCCCTTTCCCGTTAGAGCAGTGTTACGATGTTCTCACATGGATTGCTAAAAATAGAGGCGAATTTTCATCAACTCAGTCGGGCTTAACGGTTATCGGGGACAGCGCGGGAGGAAATATGGCAGCGGCCCTCTGTCTAATGGCTCGGGATCGATCCGGCCCCTTGATAGACCTGCAGGTCCTCATTAATCCCGCGCCTGATCTCACGTGCAGCGGAACCCTTCTTCGACAAGGTGACGCTCTTGATAATTTGAGATGGCAAGCTTTTCAATATCTAAAAGATCCTAAAGATACCAATCATCCCTATGTATCTCCTCTGAAAGCTACAGATTTAAGCAACCTTCCTCCGGCGCTCATTCTTGTCGCTGAACACGATGACCTTCGTGTTGCTGGCGAACACTTTGGAAATCGATTACAATCTGCGGGTGTAGCCACGCAAATCTACTGCCAGAAAGGCACCAACCATTTGGCAGGAGATGGGGCTAGAGCTTCAGCTAAAGCGGAAGAATCATTGAATGTCGCTATAGGGGCAATTCAGACTGTTTTTTCACAAGTCGATACTCAAATGACAAACCATAGGTCTCTTGCAGAACAATTCAAGCAAGCCGGTTATGTAGAAATTTGCGATACGAAGCATGGAACGGCAACGTTCGATGCTCTTTATGCCTATTTCGATGAGCTCATCGCCTTTCTTCAAATACATCCGGTTTGGGCACAAAAATTATACGCCGCCAAAGAGCGTTTTATTCGCTCAAAAGAGAGAAATTATTACTCCACCGACTTTTTTGGTTTCTACGACGAGTCAAAAAGAGAAGGAAGAGATCAGATCTCCTTCTATTATTCGACCCATTTCCATGAATTTATTTGCTCTCGCTACCCAGAGTTCAACCAGGTTCCCGAAATCATCCGTTTTTTTACAGCTTGCCGTGAGATCCAAAAACCCTGCGGGCATCTATTCGATGAGGCGGCGACGAATCTTGGCTTGGAAACTCTCTTCTCCTCGAAATACGGACATCCCCCCATCCTTTTCAAGGTCATCAAATATTTCCCCGCGTATGTCGCTGCAAGGCCTCATTTCGATGGTACGGCGTTTTCTCTTTTTCTCGATAGCACAGACAACGAGTCGCTTCTTCTTTCTCCTTATAAATCCTCATTCACACAGGAGGATTTTTCTTCTCCTCAAAGAGAGTTTACCAGGGAGCGCAATCAAAACTCTACCCTACTCATTCCGGGAGTGCTGCTCACAGAATTTTCCATCTACCCCACTCCTCACATTGTTGCCCAGAGCGGCCAAATTCGCTATGCGGCAATCGCCTTTGCGATGAGACCTAATTACACTCCTCAAAAAGCCGAATACTCCCCTCTTCCAAATTTTAAGCATTGAATATTTTTTTTGCACACAATAGTATGACAAAAAAAATTATAGGGTTTCTCATGTTCAAATATTGGATTTTTCTGGCCGCTTCAAACTCCTTATTTGCCCTAACAACGCTCAATGTCACCTTGAGCTCAGATAATGACCCGGGCGGCAGCGGAGATGCGGGCGATCTGAGAAATTGCTTGAATACAATGAACCAAGGGTTAAACACGTCACCCGATGATTATGCGATTGCTTTTGCCTTTCCGATGACGATTCAGCTCAATGGAATTCTGCCGATCATTAACAATTCTATAAATCCTGTGAATATCACAATCGGCAACACAGGCTCTACTCCTACAGTCACTATTGATGGTAACAGCGGCGCTTACAGCGGATTTTTTATCCCGACAGGGAATGTGACGATCCAAAACATGATCTTTCAAAACCTGACCTCACAAGGAGGGAATGGCGGTGATGGCATTTCGGGCGGCGGCGGCGGCATGGGCGCCGGAGGAGCTATTTACGCACCTCTATCTTTTTTAAATGGTTCGGATCCTTCCATCACCTTGATGAATGTATCGATCAACAACTGCGCGGCTGTGGGGGGAAATGGAGGAAATTATTTCAGCATCTCTTCTCCA
>JABDEH010000086.1:2837-3474 GCA_013287215.1 Chlamydiota bacterium | reverse complement strand
AAGAGAGGTGTTTGCTGACGAGTTTAGTCATTTCAAACATATTCACGTCTTTTTTTGTTTTGAAAACTTTTTCAAGTTTTTCATCGGGTTTAATGTTGCGCTTGTTGGCAGGGTCTTGTCTGCGGTGCGCTTTGATGTAAGCCCACAATTTTTTTGTAACTTCAGTACGGGGCATTGGGCCTCTGCCAACCACAGCAGCTAACTCTTCGCTGACTTGCATGGGCTGCATGAACTTGGATTTTTTTTCTTTCTCTTTTGCCATTTGCTTTTACTCCTTTAATCCTTTGAAAGTGATTACATTCTAAACACAAGCGAACCTTGCGGATAGAGAGTCTCGAGGCTCAAATGTTCCTCGAAAGACAAGTTGTATCTCGCCTGAGATATTATAGTCAAAAAAAATCGCTCAAGGGCAGCCATTGGGGAAAGGGATTTCCTTGCCTTTTAGGGGACAAGCATGGCAACTTAGAGCTTAATTTCAATATGTTAAGTAAGAGACAGGATACCATGAACGAGAGTTCTTTGCATGACAAAAAAAAATTCTCACTGCAGCAGGAGATCGCCCGTCTTAGGCCCGTTGTTGAGGCTCTAAAGGGATGCGCGACACTGGAGGACAAAATTCGGGCTCTTGGTCTTTCTC
>JABDEH010000086.1:0-2827 GCA_013287215.1 Chlamydiota bacterium | reverse complement strand
AGTCTCTTTAGAGGCGCTTGTCAAAGAATCTTTACGTCTCATCGGGCAGGAAGAACTCTCAATCCGGGAGCTTTTACCCGTAGAAAAATTTTATTCAGAAATGGGGGGCATCCTTGGGTATCACGTGATGATGCTCGCCCAGCTCGCCGCTTTGGATGACAAGGAGGCGGCTGCCGGGGTCACCTACCATCTCCCTGAGTGGGTCGATATTTCATCTCCGACGGAAGGGGTGCGGGTTCTGATTGCTGAGGGAATCCGGCAGCTTCCTCAGATGGCGGAAATCTATCCTGTGGGAGGCGCCGCGGACCGGCTGCGGCTACAAGATGAGAAGACGGGGGAATTTCTTCCCGCCGCGCAGCTGGTTTTTGGGGGGAGGACGCTGCTCGAATCGATGATTTTGGATTTGAGCGCCCGGGAATACGTCTATTATAAATTATTTGGCCGGCAGATCACGGTGCCGATTGCCATGATGACCTCAATGGAAAAAGAGAACCATGCCCATATCCTATCGATCTGCGAGAAAAAGAAATGGTTTGGGAGGCCCCGGGAGGGGTTCCGCTTTTTTTGCCAGCCGTCGGTCCCCACGATGAATACAGAGGGGGGGGGTGGTGCAAAAAAAATGCCGCAGAGCTTTTAATGAAGCCGGGGGGCCACGGCGTAATCTGGAAGCTGGCGCGCGAGGAGAAAATTTATCCCTGGCTTTTTTCTTTAGGGAAGACGAAAGCGCTGGTGAGGCAGATCAATAATCCCATTGCGGGGATCGACTACGGACTCTCCGCGTTTGTGGGGCTTGGATGCTCTGCGGACAAGGCGTTCGGGTTCTCCTCTTGCCCCAGGCATCTCAAGGCGGCGGAGGGGATGAACATCCTCAAAAGGGAGCAGGGCAGGGATGTGCTCACGAATGTGGAATATTGTCATTTTCAAAAAATTTCTATAGAAGAGTATGAGAAGTTTCCGGCGAACACGAACTTGCTCTTTGTCGATCTCCAAGCTGCCGACCGGGCGGCCGCAGAGCATCCTATTCCGGGCGTCCTTGTCAATGTTAAGAAGATCCATTTTTACAATGAAAAGCGTGAGCTCTGCGAAGAAGAGGTGGTGCGGCTAGAGTCAACGATGCAAAACCTTGCCGATTATTTTTCTGCGGAAGAGACATTTATGAGTTTAAACAAGCGGCATAAAACGATTTCGGCGATCAAACGGGAATTTAGTTTATACCACGATTGTGGTATAGGCGCTTCTCTTTTAGAAACGCCTGAAGGATGCTTTCTCGATTTTTTAAGAAATGCGAGGGAGCTTCTTACGGAGCACTGCGGGTTTACCGTCCCGGAAATCCATGAGGATGCGAGACTTTTCACCGAAGGGCCCTCCTTTATTTTCCGCTACCACCCTAGCCTTGGCCCCTTTTATTCTGTGATCGCTCAAAAGGTGCGCCGCGGTCGGCTAAATTGGGGATCGGAAGTGCAATTGGACATTGCAGAGGCAGATATTGAGGATCTCGATGTGAAGGGAAGCTTGATCGTGCGCGCCACCATCCCGACAGGGCATTTTGATGAAGAGGGAACACTCCGCTATTCTGAGAGGTCGGGAAAGTGCATTCTCAAAAATGTGTCAGTGCGCAATCAGGGCATTGACCGGGAAGTCCCGAACGTTTTCTGGAAATCTGAGATCCTGCGCAAAGAATGTTGCGAGGTCCAGATTGCGGGGGATGGAGAGTTTTATGCAGAGAATGTGACCTTTCGAGGATCCTTTTGCATTGTCGTGCCGGACGGCACGAAGGTCACAGCGATAGAAAAAGAGAGCCGTATTGTTTTTCAGCAGGAGCATCTGAGCGCGCCCTCCTGGTCGTGGTCCTATGCTATCGATGAGCAACATCATCTGATTCTGGAAAAAAGAAACGGCGAGCGCTTTTAAGGCGCTCGCCGTAGGAATTTCCGTACCTTGTCCTACAATTAAGGAGTAGAAGGAGCGGGTTGTGCAACGGCGGCACTAACAACAGGTGCTGCATTAGTTGCGGCAGGTGTTGTACTAGTCGCTGTAGCCGTTGTACCGGTTGCAGTAGGTGTTGGTGTTGTACCAGTTGCGGGAGGTGTTGTACCAGGAGTAGTGGTGGTGGAGCTATCGCAGCAAAGGAATCTGCGGCAAGCGAAAGCAATCGAAGCGACTACGACTCCGGCAGCGCCAGACACAAGAGCGACAGCGCCATGGCCTTGGTTGTCCATAGCCCAGGTTTTGAATGATTCAAAGTAAGGTTGCACGAAATCCTTAATGATTTGCGCTAATTCTGCGGCCTTTCCACAAAATATTGATCCATAGTTATACGCTCCGTCATATATGACTTGACCGTAGTGTTTAGCACCGTTGACAACGTCTTGAAATTGCATAGTTTTTCTCCTTTTTGTAAAGTTTGACTGTGAAGGGCACTTCCCCCTAAAAAATCATTACCAGTATAACGGTTGTCCGATTATTGTAAAGCGAAGGTTAAGATTTTGTGAATTTATTCAGAAGCCTTGAGGACTTCCATGAAGGCGGACTGAGGGATGTTCACTCTGCCAATTTCTTTCATCCGCTTCTTTCCCTTCTTCTGTTTTTCCCAGAGCTTGCGCTTGCGTGTGATGTCTCCGCCGTAACATTTTGCGGTCACATTTTTTGTGATGGCGCGGATGGTTTCCCGGGCGACGATTTTTCCGCCGACGGCGGCTTGGATGGGGACTTTGAACTGCTGCATGGGGATCACTTCGAGAAGTTTTTGGCAGATGGCGCGTCCCTTCGCTTCTGCTTTATCGCGGTGGATCAGGCAGGAGAAGGCGTCGACGGGCTCGTCGTTCAC
>JABDEH010000085.1:743-3744 GCA_013287215.1 Chlamydiota bacterium | reverse complement strand
TCACCAAAGACCTATTCAAAAAAGTGCTGAATGAGCCCGAGTTCCACCGCTTTTCTGCAGGCATCGTGCTCCAAGCCTACTTGCCCGACTCTCATAACATCCAAAAAGAGCTTACCGAGTGGGCCATGGAGCGGGTAAGAGGCGGGAGCGCGCCAATCAAAATCCGAATCGTCAAAGGGGCAAACCTCGCGATGGAGCAATTTGAGGCCAGCCTGCGCGACTGGCCGCAAGCCCCCTATACACAAAAGAGCGATGTTGACGCCAACTACAAACGGATGGTCGTCTACGGATGCCGGCCGGAGCACGCCCGCGCCGTCCACCTCGGAATTGCCAGCCACAATCTTTTCGACATTGCCTTTGCCCTGTTGCAGCGCGCTGAAAACGAGGTGGAGGCCGAGATCAACTTTGAAATGCTCGAAGGAATGGCAGACCATATCCGCAAGGTCGTCCAAGCGCTTGCAAAAGACATGCTCCTCTACTGCCCCGTCGCCACCCGCGAAGACTTTCAGAGCGCCGTTGCCTACTTGATCCGCAGGCTTGATGAAAACACAGGCCCCGATAACTTTCTCAGGCATACCTTTGGCCTCAAACCCGACACCCCTGAATGGAATACCCAGGCCGAGCTATTCGCCCGCTCCTGCAGAAAAATGGACGACGTAGGCCTGCTGCCAAGACGCCAACAAAACCGCCTTCTTCCCCCACAACCCCATCCCATGCAGGCCCCTTTTGAAAATGAGTCCGACACCGATTTCTCCTTGCCCCAAAATCGGGAATGGGGAGAAAAAATCCTGTCTGCGTGGAAAAATCAGATCCAGGACCCGATCCCGCTCGTGATCGGGGGTAAAGAAATCCATGAAACGCATCCCGGCGGCAGCGGCGTTGATCCCTCCTACCCAAATAAAATCCTCTACCGCTATTCGATGGCCGACTGGAGCCATATCGATCAAGCTTTAAATGTTTCTAAAGCCCATGAAGCTTCCTGGAGTTCCACCAGCGTGGAAGAGCGCTGTGAGCTTCTGGCCGCCGCCGCCCAGAAAATGCGCGAGCAGCGCGGCGATCTCATCGGCGTCATGGTGGCCGATGGCGGCAAAACCCTCCTAGAAGGCGATCCGGAAGTCTCAGAAGCGATCGATTTTGCCGACTACTATCTCCGCAGCATCCAGAAAATGCACCACTGCAAAGACATCGCCTGGAAGGCCAAAGGGACCATTCTCGTGACGCCGCCTTGGAACTTTCCGATTTCGATTCCCGCCGGCGGCATCCTCGCCGCACTCGCCTGCGGCAACTGCGTCATCTTTAAACCCGCGCCCGAAGCAGTCCTCTCAGGGTGGGTCCTCGTGAATGCTCTCTGGGATGCCGGCATTTCCAAAAATGTTCTTCAATTCATCAACTGTCCCGATGAACCAGTCGGCAGCAAGCTCATCGCCGATCCCCGCATCGCAGGCGTCATCCTCACCGGAGCGACAGCGACTGCCAAACTCTTCCTCCGCCTGCGCCCCGGCCTCGACCTCTCTGCGGAGACCGGTGGAAAAAATGCGTTCATCATCACCGGCATGTCAGACCGCGACCTCGCGATCAAAGACCTCATCCAATCCGCCTTCGGCCACTCCGGGCAAAAATGCAGCGCCGCCAGCTTGGCGATCCTCGAGGCTGAAGTGTACGACGATCCCCATTTCAAAGAGCAGCTGCGCGATGCCGCGGAAAGCCTCACCGTCGGATCTCCGTGGGACCTCTCTTCTAAAGTCGTGCCGCTCATCCACGCGCCCAATGAAACGCTCCTCCGTGGACTGACCACCCTGGAGAAGGGAGAAGAGTGGCTGGTGCAGCCCAAACAAGATCCGCACAACCCGAACCTCTGGTCGCCCGGCATCAAGTGGGGCGTGAAAGAGGGAAGTTTCATGCACACCACCGAACTCTTCGGCCCCGTCCTCGGCGTCTTGAGAGCCAAAAATCTCGAACACGCCGTGAAACTCGCCAACAGCACGCCCTACGGGCTCACCTCCGGCATCCACTCCCTCGATGAAAGGGAACGGGACTACTGGGTCCAGCACATCGAAGCGGGCAACTGCTATATCAACCGCACCATCACCGGCGCGATCGTCCGCCGCCAGCCCTTCGGCGGCTGCAAGGCCAGCGGCTACGGCCCCGGCGCCAAAGCGGGCGGCCCAAACTACGTGCATCAATTTGCGATCCCTACGGAAGTCTCGCTCCCCAAAGAAAAGCACCCCGTCAGCCCCGCCGTGGAAAAGCTCACGCACCTCATTGACAAAGTCTCCCTTTCTAAAGACCAGCTCGGCCTCTGGTACGCCAGCATCGCCAACTATGCACACTGGAGCGAACATTTTAGCCACAAGCACGACCCCTCAAAAATCGTGGGCCAAGACAACTTCCTGATCTACCGCGTGCAGCCGCGCATCGTCTTTAGAATTCAAGAGCAGGATACGCTCCTCGACATCTTGCGCACCTGCGCCGCAGCCCTTAGCGTAAAAAACCCGCTCGAGATCAGCTGGCAGCGCTCAAAAACACCCATCAACATCACCGACCAGTGGCGCCATATTCTCTCCAGCTTCCGCTTCATCGAGGAGACCGAAGGCGCATTCCTGCATCGCGTAAAATCGGGCGCCTTCAAACGGGTCCGACTTCTCTCCGCCCCCTCCACAGAACTGAAAGCCGCCGCGGCCGCTTCTGCAACCCACATCGCGCATCTTCAGGTGCTGTCCAACGGACGGTTTGAGCTGCTGCACTACCTCCGCGAGATGGCGCTGAGCATCGACTATCACCGCTATGGCAATTTGGGCCTGCGCGAAGGGGAATCGCGCAAGCCGGTCCTCTAGTGAAAGTCATTTGTGTATAGAGGAAGCGCTCTGCAAATTTCTTATTTCTTCGTGAAATTAATCGCCGAAGGCGCTATAAATGAGCGAAGAAATAAGAAATTTGCCAGCGCTTCTCTCGGAGATGCCGCTACAAATTGTACAAAGTCGAGTTAACCCTAAAAGTGAAA
>JABDEH010000085.1:0-733 GCA_013287215.1 Chlamydiota bacterium | reverse complement strand
CTATGAAATACCTCTTCAAAGCGACTGCAAGTTGCTTGATTCTGAGCTTACTCTTTCTTGTTTGCACTTCCAAGCGACCCCGCCCAAAACCCAAAGAGCAAGTAGAAATACCCACGCAAGTTCATTCATTAAAGGAAGTCTACGAAGCACAATGCCGTCTTTCTTCTGACATCAAAGAACATATTCCTGTTCTTTATGACCTTGCCAAACAATGCTCATCACTTGTAGAAATAGGTTTGCGCACGATGACATCTACCTGGGGCTGCCTCTACGGCTTATCCGAAAGTTCCGAGACTACCCGCTCCTACCTAGGCATCGACATTGCTTCCCCGCCGATGGGCACCCTTGCTCAAGCCAAAAGCCTTGCAGAGGCCAGTGGAATTGCGTTCCAATTTTGGCAAGCCAATGACATGGATGTCGATATTGAGCCTGCTGACATGCTGTTCATCGATTCCCTGCACACGTATTGTCATTTGACCTACGAACTCGAAAAGTTTTCACCTAAAATTCGTAAATATATCGTCATGCATGACACCAGCGAACCTTGGGGAACGCGGGATGATACTGGTTACAGAGGGAATTATTCGGAATATCCCGCCTCTATTGACCGAACAAGAAGAGGTTTGTGGCCTGCAGTAAATGATTTTCTTGCTCGCCATCCTGAGTGGAAGTTATTGGAGCGTCGATTGAACAGCCATGGCTTTACGATTCTGCAGCGCGTTTATCCTTAAAT
>JABDEH010000084.1 GCA_013287215.1 Chlamydiota bacterium | reverse complement strand
AGGCGGACCTGATCTATATCGATGCGGCCCACGATTATATCAACGTGCTGCAGGACCTCATGGCTTGGCTGCCCATGCTGGCCCCGGGCGGGGTGTTTTGCGGGGACGACTGGCATTATGGCGGCGTGCGGAATGCCGTTAAACAATTTGCGGCGAAAAAAGGATTTAAAATTCAGGTAACGGGTAACTTTTGGCGCTATGAACTACCGGAGAATTTATGAGAATCTATTTAACGTGGCTCCTGTCGTTGTGCATCATCAGCGGACCTTATGGATATGCTGAATGGGAACCTGATTATCTTATCTCTAGCGGTTTGATCAGCGGAGAACATCGACAGGATTTAGAGAATAAGTCATTTCAGAGGCTGAAGAGTTTTATTCTTAAGTATTCAAAAGATGGTTGGTGCTCTTCTGAAAAGGCGAACCTTCTCATGGACTTGATTGTCCTGCAACGCCCCATGATCTGTGTAGAGATTGGCGTTTATGAAGGGTTCACGTTGATCCCGATTGCTGCAGCGCTGAAACACCTTCATCATGGGGGAACCATCTATGCCATCGATCCCTGGTCCAATAACGAGGCCATTCGATGGATGACCAAGGATAGTGCCGATAGGGCCTGGTGGGGTTCCGTTGATCTCGAGCGTGTTTATCGCTCGTTTCTTGATAAGTTAGGCGATATCATTGGAGATTCTTACTGTAAGGTGGTTCGGCAGACCTCGGAGTCTGCGGCTGCCGGAATCGGCAGCATTGATTTTCTCCATCTTGACGGCAACCTGGGCGCAGAAGGCGCTATCATCGACGCGGCGCTCTATCTGCCCAAGGTTAAGAAGGGAGGATATATTCTAGTGTCGAATATTCTTCATACTATCGGAGAGCAACAGCCGCGATTGGAGGCTTTTTCGAGGGCTTTGGATGACTGTGAAATTATTTGCGGTGTGGACAGCAGTAACAGCGTCTTGCTGCGGAAACTTTAAGAATTGATATAACTCTGGAGGTGCGATGAAAAAATTTCTTATTTTTACCTTAGTGATGATAGCTCAGCTGCAGGCTGCGAAAGATCATGAGATCTGGTGGGAAAAATCGATTGATACGGGTCGGGTTTCACTCAATGAATTTAGAGATTGGCTGGGGGATACCGACGACGCCTCGCGCGTTGCCATGCGCAGGCATGTGGCAAAAATGGGGTACAGTTCGTTATTAGATGCGGCTGCAGGAGTATGTACAGATTATTGGGGTCTGAAAAAAAATGGTTTCATGATTGATTATCTGGGCGTTGATATCACTCCCAAATTGGTCGCCTTTAACAAGAAGATGAATGTCCCTATCGTGGAAGGAAGTATCGAAGCGCTTCCTGCCTCAGACAAGAGTTTTGACATCTGTTATGCAAGGCATATTTTAGAGCATCTCGATAGTTACGAACGGGCGCTGAGAGAGCTGATCCGTGTGGCAAAAAAAGAGGTTCTGGTTGTCTTTTTTTTGAGGCCCAGTCAAAACAAAACCACTCAAGTGAGTCCGTCTGTCGACAATGGATACCTGCTCTATAACAATATCTATTCTGAACCGGAGATAGAGGCTTTTGCCAAGGCGCAACCGAGGGTGTTAAGGGTGCAGTGGGAAGAGGTGAATGCGAGAGATAGCATCTTGCATATTTATCTGAGGTAATTGCCTCTACATTTTTGTCATGCTCGCAAGCCTTCTTCCGCAGATGCATGCTTCCGATAAGGCGTTCTCTTTTCGTGTTGATTACTAGGGGTGTTTAATTAAGGGATGGACGGTTTGATAGAACCACACTTAGGTACCCATCGGCGACAAAGACGGTATCTCCCAGGCCGATGGCATCGGGATCGATGGTTGCATCGACGCACCGGACCCGATGGTCGCAATAGGACGTGAAGGAAGTTTCTGTCGTGAAGGGGGCGTCGCTGGGATAATTGCGGAAGATGTCTTTGCAATCAGAAGCGCCGAGGTTGCCGGGAATTTCAATGGGAGCAGCGCAGAGAGTGAGGCTGGGGGTAATGCATAGGAGAAATAATTTCACTGGATTCCGAAGGTAGGGACTGTAAAATGCCAAAACCCCTCCGTGATTTGTATGAAAGCGTAGGGGTGTTGGTTGGAAAAATGGGAGAGGAGCTCTTTGACATAGGGATCGCCCGCCCTATTTCCGCAAATGATGGTCCCTGCTGGCAGGTAGTTGCAGAACTCTCCGAGCTGCTGGGTAAAATTATACCTTGAGTAGGTGAGGTCCATGAACACACGAAAGAGCCAATTTTTTTCCCGGTTGACGTGATAAAGGAGATCACTGGCGGGATATACATACACCAATTTTTCCTCTAACAGGGGATTTGAAAATAGGGATTGGTCTTGGCAAAACGCCGAGAGCCGCTGGGCATGTGTTCCTTTGCCCTCGGAATTTTCAAACGCGCACCGATCACAAATGAATGTTTTGCAAAATTTTGAGCCAAAGCGGTCCACTAATTGAAAGAGGCGCAGGGAGAGGGCTTGTCCGCAGATTATTAAATGGTTGTAGGGGCCGGTGTTTTCCAAAAGAATCGTGCTGAGGGTTTCCATGGAAAGGGGATCAAATTTTGTCATCTCCAATTCCGCATTCTTCCATGTTCCTTCCCGCACTGATTTTTTGACGCTGTCAATTTGGTCTGCCCAATACTTGAAATAGAGCTTCTCTTTACTGAGCGTTCCGTTTTTCAAACCACAGCAAAGCCTACGAGCTCTTAAAAACGAAAGACTTTATCCCGCAGCCTGCACAGAAAGACGGCCTCTTCAACGAAGATTGGATCGACGACTATGGCCTCCTCTTCCAGCTCTCGATCTGCTCCTATTACGTGGGCCATTACCAAGAATCGCTGCAAGCGTGCGATAAACTCCTAGCTAATCCCGATGTACCTGAAGGCTGGAAACAGCAGGCCAAACATAACCGCACCTATCCGGTAGCAAAACTGCAGGAAAAACCAGGAAAAAAAGCGGCAGCCACAAGTCCTGAGCAAAGTAAATTGTGAGTTTTACACAATTTAAACGCAGAGGCGCTAAGACACAATGAGATTGAATTCTTTTGCGCCTTTGCGTCTTTGCATCTTTGCGTTGCATCTTCTCACTCTAAGTCTGCTCATACCGCTAAACGCTGCGCCCGTTCAAATTCCCGAAGATCTTTGCTCCTCCGACTGCAAAGACATTCTCCTCGGTTATCCCGGCGACGCCCCCTATACTACTGAAGCCGCCTTCATGTCCTATTGCGACCATCGGGTGACCTGCATCGATCCAAAGATCGATCCCGACCACATCAAGCAGGGCGATGGCGTCTTTGTCGCCGACTGGTACATGACTTGGTTCCTGAAAACCGTCCATCCATTGATCAAACATCCCTATATTTTAGTCTCCGGCGAATCGGACGGCATGCACCCGGGTTGGGAAGAGCGGTTGATCCTATACGATCCCAAGATCGCTGCCTGGTTTTGCAAAAACTTGATGCTGAGCCGCCACCCAAAATGTAAAATTTGGTCCCATGGGCCCACTCTTGCGCAATGGAGGTGGCATAAAACCATGCAGAGCGCCCCGCTGTCCTACTTTGAATATTTCTCCCGTCTCGTTGAAAACCCTCCGCCCAAAATTGAGTATCCGCTCGTCTTTTTAAACATGACCTCAGAAAATCATCCCATCCGCGCCGGAGTGATGAAACTTTTCAAAGATAAAGACTTCTGTCACACGATCACACACAGCACAGATCGCGGGGAATT
>JABDEH010000083.1 GCA_013287215.1 Chlamydiota bacterium | reverse complement strand
GCTCGAGGGCCTGCTTCGTCGCTGCCAACGAAGTGCCTTCAGGGGCTTTGTAGTGGACCATGAACTCGCTTTGGTCTTCCATCGGCACAAATTCAAAGCGGAGCCATTTTGCGGTGTAGATCGCTCCCGCAAATGCGCCGATTGCAATGAGGACGACGATCCATCTGCGGCGGAGCGCTTTGGTGAGGAGGAAAGCATAGCCCCCTTCCAAGACTTTCAAAAAGCGCTCAAAAAAGGCGAGCCAGCCGACATGCTTTTCTTTCGTGAAGAAGTTCGCGGAAAACATGGGGTTCAACGTGAAGGAAACGAGCATCGAGATGAGTACAGAGCAAGAGACGGTGACGCCGAACTGATAAAAAAACCGGCCCACGATCCCCTCCATGAACGCGACGGGAACGAAGACGGCAACGGCAGTGAAGGTCGTGGCGAGGACGGCAAGAAAAATCTCTTTTGTGGCGCGCAAGGTGGCAGCTTTGGGATCGGGATCGAGATGGAGGTGGCGCGCGATGTTTTCTTGGACGACGATGGCGTCATCGATCAGCAGGCCGATGGCGATGGTGAGCGCGAGCAGGGTCATCATGTTCTGCGTAAAGCCTAGGTAGTGCATGATCCCGAAGGTCCCCAAGATCGAAAGAGGCAGCGAGAGGCTGCAGACGAGGGTGCTTTTGATGCTGCGTAAGAACAGAAAGACGATCAGGATGGCCAGGGCGCCGCCGAAAAAGAGGTGGTGCTGAAGCTCTTCTACGGAACGTTTGATGAAGACGGAGTTGTCTTGGGCGATATCGAGGGTGATCCCTTTGGCTTGGAGGGCGGGCAGGAGGTTGGCGATCTCTTTTTTCACCTCATCTGCCACGGCGGCCATATTGGTGCCCGATTGGCGGCGCACTTGCAAGGCAATTGCCGAGCGTCCGTTGACTTTAGCAAAGCTCCGCTCCTCTTCTTGCCCGTCGACCACTTGAGCGATGGACGAAAGGCGGATGGGAAAACCGCTGCGGTAGGCCACGATCATCTGCTCAAAATCTTGGACCGTGATGTGCTCCCCTTTGGTTTTTACGCTCACCTCTAAACCTTTGGTCTCGATGCGGCCGGAAGGAAGCTCGATGTGCTCTCTCTTGAGGGATTGCTCGACGTCTTGCAGCGTGAGGTTGTAGCTCTGCAAAAGCAGCGGATCGGGCAAGATCCACAATTTCCGCTTCGCCTCGCCAATCATTTTGACTTGGCCGACGTTCGCTAGGCGCTGCAGCGGTTCTTTGATCTCTTTTTCGATCAGATCGGTGAGCTGGACGGGGGGATAATCGCCGTAGGCGATGAGCGACATGATTGGGGCGGAGTCGACGTCGAATTTTTCGACGACAGGCTCCTTGAGGTCCTGAGGCAGAGCAGAGCGGAGTCCGCTGAGGCGCGCCTGCACTTCTTGAAAAGCCACGTCGACGTTTTTCTTGAGGTCGAACTCGATGATCACTAAGGAGACGTTCTCGCCACTGACGGAGCGGAGGTGTTTGATCGCGCTTAAGGTCGCTAGGGCCTCTTCGATGGGCTCGGTGACGGTCTTTTCCACCGTCTCCGGATCGGCGCCGGGAAGCGCGGAAACGACGGTGACCACGGGGAAGTCAACGCGCGGGTAGAGGTCGACGCCGAGCTTGTTATAGGAGATGATCCCAAAAATCACCATGGTGAAGAAGAGCATGGTGACGAAAACCGGGCGTTTGATTGCTAGTTGAGATAAAAACACGAATCAACCCCTTCTACCACGATCGGTTGAAAAATTTACATTTGGGCTAGCGCGAAAGCTCTCGCGGTTTAAAGATTTTTCCGAGGGTAGTATGCAGTCAATACAACCCTCGGAAAAATCTTTGAACCCCGAGGCTTTGGCGCCGCCGAAATGTAAATTTTTCAACCGATCGTGGTATAGTTCAACGGTTCCGCGGACAAAGGCTCCGGCCTTTAGGTCATGCGTCGTATTTTCGATCTCGGCCTGGCAGCGGAACGAGCGGGTATTTTCATCGATGGCCGGAATCGCTTGCGTGACTTGGGCCGTGTAGGTCTTGCCATCGCCCTCCATTTGGAAGGCAACTGCCGCTCCCAGCTGGACGGCACCCAGCTTTTCTTGAGGGATGGAAAATTCAAAGGTGAGCTTGGAAATGTCGATCAGCTCCACCAGCGCCACGGGAGGCACTGTCGTCACTCCGTCCCCTTTATCGATATAACAGCGGGTGATCATTCCGGAAAAGGGGGCCTCAACCGACGCCTCTTTGAGGCGCGCCTCAGCAGCTCTCAGCTCAGCAGTCGATTGGGTGAGTGCGTTTTTCTTTTGCCTTAAGCGAAACTGCGCCTCCTCATAGGATTTTTTTGAAACGGACGGATCGGGTTTTTTCCACAGATTGTCCATCCGCTGCGCTTCGAGCTCTGCCTCCTCGACGGAGGCTTCGGCATTGTGAAAGAGGGCTTCTTGCCGCGTGACGTCGAGAGTGAAAAATGTCGCATCCAATTTCACTAAGATTTGCCCCTCTTGGACAAACTGCCCCTCTTTGCACAAAACTTCTTGGACCCGCCCGCTCACCTGGGCGCCCACTTTGCAGCTCGCGCGGGGTTTTAAGGTGCCGCAGATCGGCAGCTTGCGCGCCTCTTCGGCAAATCCGGTGCTAAATAAGAGGGCGGCTGCAAAGGTAAATATAGATTTATTCATGAGGGTTCTCGTGGTTTAAGGGATAGCCTCCGGCCAGGGTACTGAGCCGGTATAGGGTAGAGTAGTAGCGGTAGAGGGAGGAATAGTAACGCAGGTGGGAGGTGGAACGCTGCTCTTCGGCCTTCAAGAGGTCGTGGATGGAGGCCTGCCCCTCCTTGTATAGATCACCTGTTTTGGTGAAGTTGCCCTCTCCCAGCTCGATGGTCTGCTTGCCAATGGCTAGATTCTCCTGCTCTTCTTTCAGCTGCAGCAGGGCGACTTGGATATCGACGGCGAGCCGTTCCTGTAAATCTCTTAACGTCTCATCGGCCTCCCGTTTTTGCGCCTGCACTTTGGCGACCTGGGCGGGGTTTTTCCCTCCTTCAAAAAGCGGCAGATGCATGCCAATGCCAGCGGAAACAGAGCTTCGGTCTGAGGAGAAATCGGCGTTGGTGAAGGCGTAAAAATTCGGCGCATTGGAGAGGCGGAGCGCCCGTTTTTCTTTTTCTAAGGCCTCGCTTTTTTTGCAGAGGGCCATCAGCTCGGGCCGATGCCGAAAGGCGTATTCCGCAATGGTTTGATCGTCGAAATGGACGGGCTCCGGTTCGGGCAGTTCTTGCAGCTCCAGAGGATCGGTGATCTGACGCCCGATCAGGCGGTTCAGCTCCATGGTTGCCCGGCTTAAGGCTGTTTTTGCCGACAAAAGCTCCCGCTTCTTTTGCGACAACTGCAGCTCAACGCTCAAAAGATCTCTTTTTGTCACGATCCCCTGCTCAAAAAACTGTTTCGAGCCCTCATGCTGCTCAGTGAGAGCGCCTACCGATCTCTCTGCGACCTCAAGGGCCCGGCGCGCTTCCAAGACGCGCAGGTAGGCGCCTCTCACACTCTCTTCCAAATCCAGGATCATTTTTTTCTGCTGCCACTTTGATGCTTCAATGAAGAGAGAGCTGGCTTTTAAATGGCTCCAGGTGGAGCCAAAGTCGCAGAGGCCCAGTGTGGCAGAAATGCCTCCGGCAGTCGTCGAGTGAAATTCTTGAAATTGGGTGAGGTCTCCACCCAAGGTGTGGTTGCGGTTGTCCCACACTCCTTTGGCGA
>JABDEH010000082.1 GCA_013287215.1 Chlamydiota bacterium | reverse complement strand
TCGCCTGTGTGCATGCGGTTGCTCATGTGCAAAGTTTTTACTCCGTCCTCGCGGTCTGCGCCGCCTCCCTTATTCGCCTCTAGGCGAATAACATATATTGATACTATCACATTTTTTTTGTTCTCGAAAACCAGGTGAAAGCCCGGTGCTTAAACAACTGTACTAATTTTAACCTCAAAGGTTGGGAGCGCGCCATGAGACGTTTTTCAGTTGCAATTTCATCAAACATACGCTTTAATTTTCAAAAATAAGGATCCTTTATGACAAAAAACACCCCCCAAGAAATTCTCGCTTATCCGGTGCGCGCCTGGGCCATCTGGCTCCTCAGCGCGCTCTTCATGTTTTACAAATACGCGCTGGAAGTATCGCCCAGCGTGATGACCGGCACCCTGATGAAAACCTTCCAGATCACCGGAATGCAGCTCGGCAATCTCGCCGCCTGCTACTTCTACGCCTATCTGCTCCTCCAAATCCCCGCAGGCCTGCTCTTGGATAAGTTCGGCCCCCGAAGAACGACCACGATCGCCATTCTCTTTTGTGCGCTCGGCAGCCTCATCTTCGCTCGGGCCGACACACTGCTCGTCGCAAGCGTGGGACGCTTCATCACCGGCGCCGGCGCCGCGTTCGCCGCAGTCAATTGCTTAAAGCTGATCGCCAACTGGTTTCCATTCCGCCACTTTGCCTTCATGGCAGGCCTCATGATGACCATGGCCATGCTCGGCGCCGTCGGAGGCCAAGCGCCGCTCTCCGCCTTCATTCAAAAGATGGAGTGGCGCTCGGCCATTGAGGTCATCGGTGTCGCCGGCCTAGTGTTAGGAGGGATCTTCTGGCTCGTTGTCCGCGATAAGGCACCCAACCACATCCGAGAAAGGCACATCGTGTCCACAAAAATCTCCCTCGTCGAAAGCATCAAGCTGGTCTTCAAAAATCCCCAGTCTTGGTGGCTCTCCGTCTACAGCGGCTTTGCCTTTGCCCCCGTGATGGTGTTCGGCGGCCTCTGGGGCGTCTCGTTCATCCGAGAAGCCTTTGCGCTCGGGGCGAACGTCTCTGCGCAAATGGTGTCGATGATCTTTATCGGCTTTGCCGTCGGAGCGCCTGTCTTCGGCTGGTATTCCGACTGGCTGGGCCGCCGCCGCATCGTCATGCTCTGGGGAACCCTCATCGCGCTCGCCTCGATCTCGGCCGTCGTCTATGCCCCCGGTATTTCCTTCTACGTCCTCGCCTTCCTCCTGTTTATTTTCGGATTTTCGATCAGCAGCTTTTTGCTCTGCTTTACCATGATCCGCGAAATCAACTTGCCCATCTTGGCTGCAACCGCGATCGGGTTTATGAACGCGTTCGACGCCCTCCTCGGCGCTCTCTCCGATCCCCTCACCGGAAAGTTTTTAGATTCCGTCTGGGATGGAAGAGTGCTCGAAGGGGCAAGGGTGTTTTCCGTCAGCGCTTACAAGGCGGCCTTTTTGACGCTCCCGGCCTTTTTAATCCTTTCGCTGCTGACGCTGCTCTGGATTAAAGAGACCCACTGCAAGCCGACGCACCCCAATACGCTGCCCTGATAATCAGGGGCATTTTTCGAGGCAATTGCAAAACCCCATTTGGACAAAAATTGCCCTTTTGGCCCCGGATTCGGATTTCTCGCAAATCGCCTATGACCACAGGATATGTCGATTTGCGAGAAACCGAACCGGGACCAAAATCATCAATTTTTGCCTAAAAATCTACGTTTTGCAATTACCTCTCTCGATTTTTTTTCCAGGTAAACGCAAGAAAGAAAATAATTTTTCCATAGAGAAAACTGAGGAAAATTGAAAAAAATAGTTGCGCGTCTAATTTTTAATGTGCTATGAGGAAGCTAAACTTTAATGCACTTGTGCAGGAGTATTATGAGAAAAGAAACAAAATATATCATTTCATGTGCCCTAATGACGTTAGGCAGTGCTACAGGTGCATTTGCCGACGATTGCTGCCCCCCAAAGCCATGCTGTCCCCCAAAGCCAGTATGTCAACCAGTATGTAAACCAGTATGTCCTCCAAAGCCATGCTGTACACCCGTTGAATGTCCTTGCTTGCCAGATGATTGCTGCAAACGCAATGTCTGCCCGCCAATCACTGTGATCACACCCAAAGTCGACTTCATCAAATGTCCCGAGATGGACTGGTTTATCACCGGTGACTACATCTACTGGACAGCGCGTGAGGACAACTTAGAGTTTGCTAACTTGTCGACCTTCCAGGCGTCTAGTGCAACTCAAGGCGGTTCAGAAGGACAAGTATTCCGTCCGGGCAATAAATATGAATCGGGCTTCAAAGCAGGTCTCGGTACAGATTTCTGCCACGATGGTTGGGATATTTATGCAGAATATACTTGGTTTGAAACCAACAATAAAAAGAGCACTGGCTCCGGATTTTCAACAGGAGGAACAACACCTTCTCTTTTTGATTCATATTGGTTTGCAGACAATTTAGAGGCCGGATTTCCAATTAGTCCACTATACGGTTCTGCTTTCGCTAAGTGGCGCCTCAATTTTAATGTCGTCGACTTAGAATTGGGACGTAATTTTTATGTGAGCCCACGCCTGATCCTCCGGCCTTTCTATGGTCTTAAGGGGGCCTGGAATACGCAACATATGAACGTTAATTTCTCATCAACACCCGCGGTTGTAAGCACACATAATAAGCTGAAAAACTGGGGTATTGGAATTCGTGCAGGGATGGATACTTCTTGGCATTTCACTAGAGACTTCAGTATTGTCGGCAACATGGCTTTCACGGGTCTCTGGGAAGAGTTTAAAGCAAAGAGATTTGATACTACACTTGCCACTTCTTCCGGTATCTTGTCAAGCTCTGTTGACATGAAAGAAAATCAATACGGTGTGAAGCCTGTGATTGAGTGGATGCTCGGTTTGAAATGGGAAACAGGCCTTTCTTGCGACGAGTATCACCTCGCGATTACAGCGGCTTGGGAGGAGCAAGTATGGTTTGGACAAAACAAATTCTTGCGACTTCCTGCTACTGCGGTGGGCACTGGCGGCGATTTGAGCCTCCAAGGTCTTACTGTGGATGTAAGATTTGACTTCTAATCTTTAGATCCTCACTGTATTCGAGAGGCAGGATGTGATGAACATCCTGCCTCTTTTCTTTTAGAGCCATTCTCGGTGTAAATTTTCCCTGCGGAAAAATCAACACGAGATGAATTTTTACCCCTATCAGAAAGTCTATGCAATATCTTACTTTGTGTGTCTTGATGGCAATGGGCAGCGCTGCAGGTGCATACGCCGACGGCTGCTGTCCCCCTAAGCCATGCTGCGAGCCGGTCGTCTGCCCCTGCCTGCCCGATGATTGCTGCGAGCGGAATGTCTGCCCGCCGATCGGGGTGATCACTCCGCAAGTCGACCTCATCAAATGTCCCGGGATGTACTGGTTCCTGACCGGCGACTACATCTATTGGACAGCGCGCGAGGAAAATTTAGAGTTCGCCGCCCTGCTTCAATCACAGGAGACCACTGAAGGAAGCGGCGGTTTTTCCTCAAATGAGGTGTTTCGTCTGAACAACAGTAAATATGAATCGGGCTTCAAGGTAGGCATGGGAACCAATTTCTGCCATGATGGATGGGACTTCTATGCAGAATACACGTGGCTGGAGACAAACAACAAAAAGAGCACCCCGGTATTTCCCAATGAAGGTTTGCATACGCAGGGTTTCGATCCGCGGATGGTGGATAACTACTGGGTGATCAATGGGACTGGAGGCATAGTGACGACGACGCATGGATTCGCATCGGCCATTGCCCAATCCGCTTCCGCTAAGTGGCGCCTCAATTTTAACGTAGTCGACTTAGAACTAGGACGCAACTTTTATGTGAGCCCTCGCTTGATGCTCCGGCCGTTCAAAAAAGTCTATGCAA
>JABDEH010000081.1:0-3972 GCA_013287215.1 Chlamydiota bacterium | reverse complement strand
TCTCAAGGGTGGATCCACCCGGTTGATGGAAACTCAGCCCATAATCAACCACAAAGGCGGAAAAAACTTTGAGCAGGCACTCATCCAATTTCGCTCTGGAAGGTTTTTTTCGAGCACGGTATTGCGGGGCTGGTCGGGAGCTTTGAAGGCGGCGGCCTTGTTGTAAGAGAAGTTTTCCCACTCTTGTTTTGCAGAGGCGAACCAATGGTTGAAGGCCTCAGGGTCTTGCTTTTCCAAGGCCCGTGTAGAGAGCTCTTGGTTGTTAAAGAACCAGATCGCCTGGGAGACGGCCTGTCTTGCTTTATCTAATTGGGCTTCGTTGGTTTCTAGCTCATCGGAAACGGCTGTGTACTGCGCGAGCTCGGCTTTGTAATTGCGGACGCTGCGTAAGGCGAGAAGGCGCATGTTCTGGTTGTCTTGGTTGAGTTCGTCCACGATCAGGGCAAGTTCGGCCAAGGCGTTCTTTTGGACAGATTTTTGCTCTTCGAGGGAGAGTCCGGCGCTGTCTGCCACGGTCTGCTCAAGGGTTTTGAGCTGTTGCTTAATGGTTTCATTTCCAATGCCTAAAGCGGGCGAGCGGAAGCCTTGGATCAGGGTGACTAAGTCTTTTCCAAATAGGGAAGGGGTCTCGGTGGCAAATCTTTGGTTCAGATCGGCAAGGGAAGTGACATCTTTTTCGGAAAGCTTGCGGATGACGATCTCATTTTCGGCGTCGGCAGAATTATAGACAGGGTCGATGACCTTATAGCCGCTGCGCGGAATCGGCAGGCCGCTGAGGTGCAAGAACCAATCGGCTGACTCTTTCACGTTTTGTTTCAGGAGCGAGATCTCTCCTGCCAGCCTGGCCTTGTCGGCAATGAGTTCATGGTTATGACTCAGGAGCTCTAAATATTTGTAGCGGGCAGCCGCTTCATCGGTCTTGCGGTCTCTGAACTTGCCGCTGAAGGTGACGAGGTTGTCGTTGAGGGCGATTTTGCGGTTTTCGTCCTTTTGGAGCAAGTCCAGGTTGGCGAGGTGCTCCACTTGGTGGCTAAAAGCCACTTTCGCGGTTTTTTCGTGATTTAAGTTTTGAACAGTTAACATGATTAAGATGGCAGCTAATATAAAAATTAAAAATCCGCCCGGAATATTTTTTTTAGGTTCGTTCTTAGATTTGTTTTCATTGTTCATATTAATTCACGCTTTTTTTGAATCAATTTAACCACTTCGACCACTTTTGTGTAAAGAATAAAAGCTTTAGCCTCCTCGCGATGAGGAGATTGCACTACACACAACCCTTTTCACTCATCTTACCACAGAGTCTATAATTTGTCTTTGAATAATTACATATCCATTATATACTTTAACGTTTTTATCTCGAATTACAATGCTATTATCTTCTATGTTTTTTAATAAGTTTAAATGAAAAGCAGAGAACACAATTTCTTCTTGTTCACCCAGTGTTTTAAATAACGCTTTGATTTCGAGGGGGTCCAGCGGAAGAAAGGGGTTGAGGTCTAAGCGCAGCCCCTCAGGGGTTCTTTCTACTCGCTCTAGGAGGGGGGGCGATTTTCTTCCGGAGATAGGCTTGGATTTCATGGGCGGCCTCTCCTAAGCGGCATAGATTGTTCTGGACCTCCTTGCCGAAGACCTGGGCCAACGCCGGCAAAAGCTGCTCGCGCATCCGGGCGCGCAAAAATCGAGGGTCTCGGTTTGTAGGGTCGTCGAAGGCGGCGAGCTGTTTTCTTTCCAGCCAGGCGGCGAGCTCCTCCTTGGAAGTGTTGAGAAGAGGGCGCCAGATTGGCATCCCATGGAAATGGCATACCGGTTTCATGCCGCCGAGCGACATCAAGGAGGCTCCTTCAAGGACTCTTTTGAGGACGGTCTCTGCTGCATCATTGGCTTGGTGGCCGAGAACCAGGGCTTGGAACTGCTTTTCTCTATAGAGGTTAAGAAAAAAGTGAAGCCTCCCTTCACGGGCTCGATGTTCCAAATTTTTTGTCTGCTCGCCCTTTTCCAAAACGGAGGAGTAGAAGGGAAGCCCCAGTTCTCTGACGACCCTCTCTAAAATCTTTGCTTCGGCGCCGCTCTCAGCCCGCCAGCCATGGTCCACATGGGCCACATGGAGCTCTAGGGAAAAAAAATGGCAGGCCTCCACGAGGAGGTGTAGAAGAGCGAGTGAGTCGGGCCCCCCGGACACCCCCAGGAGGAGAGGTGCCTGAGGGCCCTGAGAGCGAAGAAATTCAAGGACTCTTTTTAGAATAGGATCTCTCATTGTGAAAAATATAACAGAAGTAAAAGATTAAAACAGCTACAATGTGGAGCATGATGCCAATCCTTTGGCGCTATTTATTGCGCAATTATTTTCAGGTGTTTTTCCTATGCGCATCGGCATTTATTGCCGTCTTACTGGTGACCCGTTTCCAGGACATCGCCCGGTTCGCCGCCCTGGGCTCTCCTCTGCTTTCGGTCCTGCTCTTCACTTTTTATCAAATCCCCTACATTCTGGTTTATGCCATCCCGATTTCCTGCTTGGTATCTGCCTTGCTCTTGTTCCAAAAAATGAGCCACTCTTTTGAGCTGACAGCCATCCGGACCTCGGGAGTGAGCCTCCGCGCCCTGATTTTCCCTGTCCTGTTCGCAGGGGGGTTGCTGACCCTGTTTAATTTGACTGTGGTTGCCGAGATCACCCCGCGGTGCAGGGCCCTATCCAAAGAGCTCGTCTACTCGATCAGCGCCTCAAACCCTTTAACGCTGTTCCAGAAGGATTCTCTAGCGGGCCTCAAGGGGGCGTATGCCGACATCAAATCCTTCCAAATGGGGAAATCTGCTGAAAACGTGATCTTCGTCGTCAACGATTCGGCCCATGAGCGCCTGGCCCTCATGACGGCTAAAAAGCTGACGCTGGACAAGGACCAGCTCTACGGCAGCCAAGTCAGCTTTGTGACGAGCGCTGGAGCGCCGCAAGGGGGCTTCGATCACTTGGTGATTGAAAATCAAACCTCGATGTCGACGGAGGCCGCAAGCCTCTCCCCTTTCTTGGAAAAGAAGCGGTGGAGTTTGAGCGCCGACTATCTTACGCTGAGAGAGCTTCTCGCCAAGGAGGTCATCAAGCGGCATCTCTCACTCCTGACCCTCGACCACGGCCACCTAGAAATTGCCAAGCGGCTGACTATCGGCTTTGCCGCCTTTACCTTCACGCTGATCGGGATAGCCTTCGGAATGGAGATCGGGAGGCGCAGGAGCAAAAAGGGGCTGATCTATGCCGTTTCTTTAGCCACGGTGTTCATGATCTGCTTTCTGGGGGCTAAATCGATGCGCCATGCGCTGCTCGCCCCCTGCCTCCTCTATCTCCTTCCCCATCCGCTCATCATCGCCTGCTGCCTATTTTCACTCAAACGCACGGGGGATGGCGTCGAATGATCCTTTCAAAGATTTGGGAGCGCTATCTCTTCAAAGAAACGCTCAAGGTGTTTTTTCTCTTCCTAGGCGTTTTCTACTTTTTATACGCCGCCATCCACCACTCGACGCATATGCAAGAGTTTTTGCGCAGCGCCCATGTCTCGATGCTAGATATCGGCATCTATTATGCTTTCCATTTTTGCAAAGTGGCGCACCTCCTGCTCCCTCTCGCACTCCTCATCGGGACGATCAAGGTGCTCACGACGCTGAATGCGAACCGTGAGCTCGTCGCGCTCCAAGCTTGCGGGATGAAATTGCGCTCCCTCTTGAGGCCGTTTTTCCTTCTCGCGTTCCTTTGCACTGCTTTAAGTCTTCTCAACTTTGAATGGCTAACTCCCCGTGCGGCCGCCTACATCCGCGATTTTAGGGTCGCCCACCTCAAGAGCGAGCGCCGAAAAAAAAACGACCGATGCCGTCCAAGTGCTCCACCTGAAAGACCGCTCGAAGCTCGTCTATCAGACCTATGATGCCGAGCGGAATCTCTACCTTGACGCTCTCTGGATCCGCTCCATCGATGACATCTGGAAGATG
>JABDEH010000080.1 GCA_013287215.1 Chlamydiota bacterium | reverse complement strand
GAAGATAAGGCCCCCATTTTTTTATCCCGACAGCCCTGACCCGCTCTAACATCGAATAGAATCCACTCTCAGGATTTGACGGAGGGGGGTTTGAAACTGAAAGGTCAAGCAACTCGCAGACCAGATCAGAAACCCCTTCAATCATCACTTTGCCGATGGGGTCAGACATCCCTCGTGCGGCAGCTTCGTGAATGTCTAGTAAGCGTTCATACAGGATGGTGGACACCGGTTTATCCTTTCCAAAGACCTCAATAAAGCGGTTTCTTACTATAGATATTTGGGTGTGTGTAAGATCCCTTAAGTCTCTTTGGAACGATTCAGGATCGGATTGAGAGGATTTTCCCATCATGTTGTAGTGTTTTTCCAGATAGGCCTGAGAGAAATTGCGGTCTCCAAAAAAGAGAGCCTCGCCAGTTAGTGTAACAAACGTGTGGACCTGAGAGAAGTGTTGCACTAGCCGGTCGCGCTCTTCTGAGGCTTCAAGGCTCTGTAATTTGCTGAAAACATCTTGACCTACCTTTGCAAGCTGTTCGAACCCGAGCTTTTGCATCTTGAGGTGGAGGGTGAGCATCGCATCCGCTACGTTCTTCGGGATGTTAGGTCCGTTGCGCATAGCTTGTGCAATTTCAGACCATTCTTCAGGTGTCAAGGAACGTTCAATCTTGAGCCCGGTATCTGCGAGGAATTCGAGAGGGCTATTCTCAGAAGGCTGGGACAACCAATTCACTACGGCAGTCGGTGCAGTAGGGTTTTGCTGCAGGTAACTGATGATTGACTCAGCCATTTCTTCAGGATTGTTTCTGAAGGCGCGTATGGTGCTAACGGGGTCGTTTAGAAAATCAGCGAACCTGCGGACGGCGTCATTCTGTACAGCAACGGGCGCTGCTGCGGCGAATGAAGTTGAGGATGTGCTTGATCCTACCGGTGATGTTGTCATAGTATCTCCTTGGTTTAAGATGACTGAAGCGAGCAGTCTGAACCAAGAAGGAAAATTTCTCAAGAAATAAAATTAGGTGGTGGGCAGGTCAATGCAAAGCCGCAAGCATACATCTACGCATAGGTTTTACTTGCATTTTTTAACGCAAAGCCGCCAAGTCGCAAAGACGCAATGAAGAAACTGATACTGCCGAGAGCGTGACTCTCGGCGGGTTTTTTAGATGGGATCGTTAGGGTGATACTAGATGGGGGGGAGGCACAACAGCAACGGTCGTCAGAGGGTAGTCTGAATATGCTGTAGTAGCTGCAGTTGCCGCTGGATACGGGGTGGGCGCGGCGGCATAAGCAGCAGGGTTAGCAGCTGCAGCGGCTGCCGTTGGAGCAGGGTAAACTGCGGACGTTGCATAGGGAGCTGGAGCAGTTGCGGCTTTGTTCCTCACATTCGCTTCCGCGATCAATCTTTGGAATGTGGTTGCCACCGACTGCATCGATTCGATAGCTCGTAATATAGAAAATATGACGTCCATTTTTGCTACATACATTTCGACTGTCGGCATGAGGATAGGATCTTCCAAGACCTCTCGTAACCGCTCACGTACAAGAGACCGATCTTTAAAGAAGGGGTCCATCTTTTTTACAAAGGCCTGATGCGCCCGCGTAATCACCCCAAGTGCTTTGTCGGGTTTGGGTGACAGAGCGGGAAGATGTTCATATAATTCGCAGACTAGATCAGAAAACCCCTCAATGAATATTCTTCCGATAGGATCAGACTTCCCTTTATTCGACACTTCCAGTATTTCCCGCACGAACTCATAACCGTGGGCGGAAGGGGGTTTCTCAGGGCCAAAAATTTCACAAAATCGGGAATACACTTCCATATTTTGGGTTGAGGCGAATTGACTTAAGTCTCTTTGGAAAGATTCAGGATCAGAATCAGGCGATTTTCCCATCAATTTATAGTGTTGTTCCATGTAGACGGGAGCAAAAAACAGGTGAAAAACCGCCTCTCCAGCGGATGAAACAAACTGCTGCCATTGGGAGAGATGTTGCAGGAGCCGATCGCGTGTTTCCGAGGCTTCGAGGTTCTGTAATTTCCCGAAAAGTTCTTGACCGACTTTTGCAACCCGTTCCCTCAAGAGAGGCAGCTGTTTGAATAAACCCACTATTTGCGCGTTATTCTTTGTGTCTTGTCCCACGTGACTTGCAAGGTCAGACCATTCTTCAGAGGTCAAATTCATTTGAATTCTGAGGATGCCTCTTGCAATGAGCTCAATACGGCCGAGGGGGTACTGTTCCGAAGGCTGGCACATCCAATTCAACACTTCAACTGGCGCTATGGGATTTCTTAACGTGTAACTCGCGAGTGATTCTCCCATCTTCTCAGGATCCTCGCGGAGGGCATCTAGGTAAGGAAAGGGATATTGGATAAAGTCAGAGAATCTGCTGATGACCCCATTTTCTGTAGCTATAGGTGACGTAGCGGTGGATGATGTGGCTCCCCCCATTGATGATGTCATAAAATCTCCTTAGTTAAAGATGCTCGAAGCGAAGAGACTAAACCAAGACAGAAAACATCTCAAGAGAGAAAATTTAGTGATTAGGGATGCGGACTTTCTTTTTGTGGGGCAGCTGAGTGTGCTTGCCGTAGACCACTTCGTGGAGGTTTTCAATCGCCATGAAGGCGTTCGGATCTTCTCGGAGGACAATCTCTTTGAGCTCCGATAAGTCCAGACGCTCGACGATGATCATGAGAATTTCACGCACCTCTCCGGAAAAGCCCCCCTTCCCGTGGATGATCGTGAGCCCGAGTCCCAGTTCATTCATGATGACCTCGCCGAGCTCTTTGGGGCGCGAAGAAATGATCAGCACCGACTTGAGCTCATCAAGGCCCACAATGACGATATCCATCATTTTAAACGCCACGATGTAGGTCATCAGCGACTGGAGCGCGATATGCCAATCTTTGAAGATCCAGCCGTATGCCGTAAAGATGAAGATGTTGATGAAGAGGACCACTTGGCCGACCGTGAACCCTTTTTTGCGGTTGATGATGATCGCCAAAATTTCCGTTCCATCGACGCAGCCGCCGTTGCGGATGATGAGTCCCGCGCCGATACCGAGGATCGCGCCGCCGATCACGATGATTTCAAGCGGGTCGCCATGAAACGGCGGGACCTGCTTGAGCACGATCAAAAAGGTCGCAAATAAAAGGACCGCGACGAGCATGTGGATCACAAACGTGCTGCGGATGAAGCGGTAGGCGAGCACGATGAACGGAAGGTTCAATGCGACAAGAAAGTAGGAGAGATATTGTTCTCCAAAGAGGCGGCCCAAAATCAGCGCAATTCCCACCACACCGCCGTCGATCAGTTGATTGGGAAAAAGAAAAATGCCGACCGCGACCGCTGCGAGCAAGGCGCCGACGGCGATCATAAAAAAACTGAGAGCGTGATGGGCGACTGCCTTCATTCCTGTGAGATTATGCGGCATAAGATTATTTTATACCTACGGGTAGAAGAGTTGTACAGAAAAAACTTCGCGAGAGACGGGTCTCGAACCCGCAACCTCCGCCGTGACAGGGCGGCGCTCTAACCAATTGAGCTACTCCCGCAAATCGGGACGATAAAACTATGGGCGCAACAGGACTCGAACCTATGACCACCTGTGTGTAAGACAGGCGCTCTACCAACTGAGCTATGCGCCCTTCATAAAAAGTCCCTCCAATCTACTCAAACAAAAGGATTTTTCACAAGGTTTTTCGGAAAACTGCTAGACTGAAAACATGAGATATATAGTATTTATCACACTTCTCTGCGGATGCAATCCTAGTTCCCTTGAGGATTTTCAGCATGAGGGGGAGGCGTTATGCAAGTCCATCGTCCTTGACCTGCACAAGGTCCGCAATCGGGAAGAGCTTGCCCAAACCGCGCCAAAATTAAAGAAAAAATTTAACGGTCTTGTCGATCTCATGATCGAGGCCCGAACCTATAGCCGCCTGCATCCCGAAGCATGCGCCCTTCCTCCGAGCGCCACGAGCGAGGAGCTCCTCGCCGAGCTCAAGCGCGTCTATGCGCTCGAGGGAGGCAAAGAGGTCGTTGAACGAGCCCAAAGGGAAGCGCTTATCCGGCTCGACTCGTTCGAGCGGTCGTTAGCTGAGAGACGATGAGGATCGACAAAATCCCCACGACAAATCCGGGGACCATCGCAGGCATTTGGAGAGGGAAAAACCGATTGAGATAGGGCCATAGCCCCGCGATCAGTCCTCCACTTAAGATCCCGGCCCACGCCCCATACTTGTTCACAGTTTTTGAATACAGCGAGAGGATGATCAGCGGGCCGAACGAGGAGCCGATGCCCGACCAGGCATAGAGCACGAGCGAATAGATCGTGCTGATCTTTCCATAGGCGATGGCAAAGGCGATCGCGG
>JABDEH010000079.1:2971-4452 GCA_013287215.1 Chlamydiota bacterium | reverse complement strand
CTTTATCTCAACTTCCGCGGAACCCAAGCGAAGCTATCTGTGGATGAAGGATTCGCTTCTCTGGCCCGCGATGGCAACTGGAGAGGCATTGGGGCCAACTTTGAAGATGGGGTCGTCATTGAGGCGATCAAACCGTATATGACCGAAAGACAGATCCTGAAAATCAATGGGCATAGTTTAGGAGGAGTCGATGCGCAGCGTGCCCTTGTCGCTGTCCTGGAGGCGATCGCAACAGAGAAAGTTCCTCGTGTGAAAATCATCGAAGTCAATTGCTTCAACGCTCCAGCACCCGAGGCTGGGGTCAATGAGAGATGTAAACTAGTCTTGAATTCTCTCGAGGAGAAGGGTACGCCGCTCAACGCCGGCTTGACTTATGTCCGCTTCGCGTCAGATCCGATTCAAGAATTAGGAGACGTATTTGTAGGTGACTCAAATAAGTCGGCGCTCTTGGGCGTCCGCGTCATCACATTCAGTTCTAAGGATATCCGAGGGCTAAAAGCTCATGGGGCTATTGCTTGCAATAGAATCTTGAAAAGTGCAGATTTTCAAAGAACGGTCAAGACTGATCTTAAGGTTGAGGCAGGTAATGCGCTCGTGGCGTACGGGAGCGCTGTAGGAGCGGCTGTGATCAAACCTCTGCATGCTATGTTGTATGAGGGCGGAAATCTCTTCGTTTTGCTGGCAAGTGCATTCGTTCCCGACAGAGCTGTAGCGCAAACTCGCCGCGACTATCTAGACTTAACTCGCCTACATAAGGTTAATTAGCGGTTTTGTCCTGATCGATCATTTCTTGGGCAGCTTCTTTGAGTGTTTTTAACCCCTCTTCAAATCCCACTTCTTTTAAAAGGTCGTCGAGATAGCGGATTTCAGATTGCAGTTGGTCATTGAGCGATTCGAGTTCAGAGATGCGCCTCTGCAGGTGATCATGGGCCATTGGTTGCCTCCCTATCCCTCGATATCGCAGATCGGCAAAATATTGTCCTCAAAAATCCAGTTTAGCGAACGGCAGCCGATTGTGGACGGGAGATGCGGGAGATCATCTCGTCGAGGCGGTTGAGCTCTTCGAACTTTTTCTGAGTAACCTGCTCGCCATCATAATACCACTCGTTTTGCGGTTTGCCGTCGATATAGAAGGTGGTGGTCCCATGCTTGCGGTCGTTGAACCAGTGGATCTCCTGGGAGATCGCATCCCCGTCTAAGTAGTGGACCTCGGAGCCGTGCCTATGCCCTTGGAAGTAACTGATCGATTGACTCTTTGTGCCGTTCTTGAAGTAGAAGGAGACGCCGTGGAGAAGGCCCCCTTGATACTGCTCGCAGGAGATCGGCTCTCCGGTAAGGGCGAACAAACTTTTCTCCCCATGGAGCGCACCTTTAGCATAATGGGAGATGCTCTCGGGAGCGCCATTCGGATAGAATGCTTCACTTTTGGTTAGAAAGCCGCCGTCGATCTGGTCTTTAGAGAGAAGAACGCCGTACTGGTC
>JABDEH010000079.1:0-2903 GCA_013287215.1 Chlamydiota bacterium | reverse complement strand
CGGGCCTCGACGTCATTGTTGATAGAAAAATATTCGGCATCCAGAAGCTCTTTGTTAGAGTAGTTTTCGATGCTCATGGGGGTCCCTTCCGCATACCACAAAGTGATCGAGTACCGCGAGGGAGAGAGCTGAACCTCTTCGCGGACGGGCATTCCTTTATCATCGTAGGAGATTTCTTTAACGCGTTCGCCCTGATTGTAGAAATAGTAGGATTTGATGATCTGGCTGTCGGGATATGTATAAGTGCAAGGGCCATGCTTCACGCCATTTTCATAGCTGGTAGCGACCGTGACGCCTTCTCGTGTCGTTGTAATGACCTGGCCGGGATAATTTCTGGCTTCCCATTCCTCTTTAGAAACAGCGTAGCCATACTTGTGGATGTAGCGTTGCGAGACCACATCGTTTTCTCTGTTGTTATTGCAGCTTGTCATCAGAATGGATGCCATCGCAATGGCAAGAATAGCAGGTGTTTTTTTCATCTTAATCCTCACAGTAAAGCTCAATATATCCAATCCTTCAACTTTTTGGCTACTTCTTCTGTCAAAAATGCATGGACTTTCTCAACTTGCTCCAGGGACAAGGTCTGATGGAGGTCGCGGTAAAAAAAGCGGAAGGTCGCGTTTTTCCTATCTTTCCCGATTTGCTCGCTTTTGTAAAGATCTAAGAGCGACATTTTTTCAAGAAGCTTAGGATGAAGAGCTTTCACCGCATCAAAAACCGTCTCAATCGGGGCGCTCTCTTTAAGGGTGATCGTCCAGTCTCTTTGCGAACCGGGGTAGGGGGCGATGTCGACGAACTTGCGCTCTTTTTTGCTTAAAGGGAGCAGATCATTGAGGTTGATTTCGGCAAAATAGGTGCGCTGCCCGATACTTAAGAGTCGGGTGAGGGAGGGATGCACTTCCCCCAAACTGCCGACGGTGAGATCGCCGATCTTGATCCGCGCCTGCCTTCCTGGATGAAGGGGGTGGAAATGGGAGGGTTCGAAGCAGGCTTCGGGAGCGCCCAGGGCCTTTAAGAGATTTTCCACTTTTCCTTTGAGGTCGAAGAAGTCCGTTTCTCTTGACTTTTGTGAAAAATGATGAGGAGCCGCGTGCCCGGTGAGAATGAGGGCGGCCATCGAAGGCTCGAAGTAGGTGTCGCCGGACTTGATGTGGACCCTTCCCACTTCAAAGCCGCTGAAGTCGTTGTTCTGGTGATCGAGGTTGTACTTCACCACTTGCAAAAGGCCCGGGAGCAGCGACGTGCGCAGCACCGACTGGTCTACGGAGCGGGGGTGGAGAACGTGGATCGGGTGGTGGTCGGGTGCGATCCCCGCCTGGTCAGGGCTGATCAGATCGCAGGTGAGGCACTCGCTGAGAGATTCTGAGAGGAGCTGGGCGCGCGCCGTATTTTCAAAGAGATAGATGGGCGCGTGGGCGAGAGTGGAGGAGGAATAGAGGGGAGCCTTCTGAGGAATATTTCCATAGCCGTAAACGCGGGCTACTTCCTCAATGAGGTCGATTTCTTCCATGAGGTCATTGCGGTAGCTGGGAGGAGTAAAGTAGACCTTGCCCTCGGCTTCTTTGACGGGCCGGATGCCCAGCCGTTTCAAACAGGCTGCCACTTCGTTTTGGCTGAGCTGGGTCCCCAGGATCTGGTTGACGCGCGCAGTGCGGCAGAGGATCTCTTTAGGGTGGTAGGGCCGATGGACTTGATCGATGCATCCTTTGGCAACCCGGCCGCCGGCAACCTCTGCGATCAACGCTGTCACACGGTTCAGCGCCGGGACAACCATTTCAAAATCAGTCCCTTTTTCGAAGCGTTGAGAACCCTCGGTCCGGATCCCCAGCCGCTTAGCCGTTTTGCGGACGTTCACCGGAGAAAAGAGGGCCGATTCGATAAGGACGTTGCGTGTGTTATCGGAGACGCTGGAAGGTCCGCCGCCGAGCATGCCTGCAAGGCCGATCGGCCCCTTGGCGTCTGCGATGGTCAACGCGCCTACGACGCTGTAGGTTTGACCGTCGAGCGCATCGATCGAGACATAAGGCAATGTAGAGGAGAGGAGGATTTTTTTCCCCGCGATCTGATCATAATCATAAATGTGCAGCGGCTGTCCGCACTCGAGCATCACGTAGTTGCCGCAATCGACGATATTGTTAACGCTGCGGATGCCGCAGGATTCGAGGCGTTCACTCAGCCACTTTGGGGATGGGCCGACCTTAATATCAAAAATCACCCGGCAGGCATAGCGAAGGCAGTGCTCTCTGTCTTGAACCTCCACATCGATCAGGTCCCGGATGGGCAGCTTGGGATCTTCCTCGAGCGCAACGGGCGGCGTATTAAGGGGCAGATCGAGATGGGCGGCAAGTTCTCGCGCGACGCCAAGGACGCTCATACAATGGCCTAAATTGGGCGTGAGAGAAATTTCAAGCACAGGGTCGATCCCTTCGACTTCTAACCCGGCCAATGTGAGGACCGAAGAAATTTCCTCTGCGGAAATCTTAAGATCTAAATATTCTTTTAACCACGATAATGGAATTTTCATATAGAATCGAAATTGGGTTTAACTTTTACTTTTTTCTCAGCGCGCGCGTCCATCCGGCGGCCTTTTATATGCCGTTAAGTATGCCCTGGAGCCCATTAGTTTTGCCACGAAAATCGGTATGGACGCGGACACAAAGAAAAAATTGGAGACAACCTCATGGAAATGCCTACCGTAGAACCCACCTGGAGCCAGCGCACGCGGCGCCTCACTCAAGCGCTCATCATCAGCGCGGCCCTAAATATCGGCCTCATTGCCACCTTCGCCTATTTCGTTTTGCAAGAAAAAGAGGGAGTGACGAACTTCGAGCTCCAGCCGATCCTTCATAAAGAAGAAACGGCGTTCAGCCATGAAGGGCTTTTGCGCGCCTACTCGACGAGTT
>JABDEH010000078.1 GCA_013287215.1 Chlamydiota bacterium | reverse complement strand
CCGTAACCCTTATCTGATTGCCCATGCGGGCAAAAGATGAGCCGCATCGGCTTTTGCAAAAGAGAAGCAAAAAGTTCTTTCAGATGGGGCGCCCAATAGTCGCACCCGATCAGGACATCGAACTCCTCTGCCACCTCCTTCAAACGGGCGTTTAGATCGGGCATATGCCGGAGCTGAACTTCAGGATAATATTTGGCTGTCAGCCGCGCATTTTTTTCTTCAGTCACGATTAAAGGAATATTTAGAAGGGATGCCAAAGGAGCGATGTGATCGAGATAGAAGATTTCCGGACTCGTATTTAGGGCGCAGCGCCTAGCTTTCATCCGTCCTCCGGCGGAAACCCGGCCCTTAAGAGACACTTGCAAAATTCCGGACAATTTTTTCCAAAAAATTGTCCGGTCACCGAAGTTGTATCGAAACAGGCGGAGTTTACCAATTTTTTACCCTTTTTCCTCGAATTTTAGCCTTTTTTGGGCAGGCTTGACCCCCATTGAAACATGCGTTCATAATTTTGAAAAGGCTTTATTTCACTAAATCTAGCAACAATAAGGCCGCTAAACTCAGCACTCCAAACATCAAGTGACATGAAGCCTTTCGGTGACCTCTGTAGCGTACTAGCCTCCCGCCGTAATGGTCCTTGAAAAGCGCATTAAATCTTTCACTTTTCCCGCGTTCCTTGTACCTGATAGCCTCTGCAGGTGCCCAATTAGCTGCCTTTCTGCTTCTACACTCGGCTATCTTAAGAGCTTTCTGTTTTGCGTTCGACGGCCTTGTTTCTACTATTGGGACATGCCCAAGAGATTCGCTATGTTTACGAATCCCTTTGACGTCATAATTCGCATCCATCAAATCGTAAAAGTTTTTTACTAGCTTATCTGACTTTATAGCCAGCGGTATTGCCACTTGATTGTCCTGTACCGAAGCTGATGTCACAATCACAGCTAGAGGAACACAATGATCGTCAACGGCTGCATGCAATTTATATCCTTTCCAGACGACATGGTGCCCAGAGGGCTTTTGCTTCTTACCACAATCACAATGAGTTGGTAGTTCCTTTAACATTTCTTCAAGAGAGATTGTTCCAAGCGCTTGTCTTTCAATACGCGTAAGCTTTTTCTCTATAGCCTGCCCCTTTTTCGGCCTTCCTTGTTTATTTCGCTTTTCCTGTTGAGGTGGTTTTGGGGCTTTAACGGCCTTTTCTCTTGCTTCTATAGGGGTAGAATCTTTGCTAACATGGCCCACAATTTCATCCTCGTAGAGATCCTTTATCAAAGCCTTATGGGCTAACTCAGGTATTTTAAGGATTGAAAATTCATTAAACACCCTTGAAAACGTGGCTTCACTAGGAATATGGCGGCTGCTCTCCCAACCACAAATTCTTCTGAGTTGCGTATCACTGAGCAGAAGTTCTCTTAATTGGTTTGTGAATTCCAACTTAAATAGGATTTTAGCCACAAAAGCTCTGGCAAGGGCAGCCCGAGCTTTTGCTGGTCTGCCGACTACTCCGCGAATATAAAAACGACCAGTGAACTCCTCGATCCTTACTAACTCAAGGATCGAAATAAGTTTTTTGTGTTTTTGGGAGAGGAAACCTAGGTCTTCCTCTTGTTGGGGAAATAGAGAGAATTGCACATTATTCCATATTTGCGATAAAGTAGTCCGTAAAGTCATATGGCTTCCTTCGGTTCTAGGTTTTTTCTTGGTGGGAAACGCCTATATAATAACCTGGGAAGCCGTATTTTTTAAATTTTTTTTTCAACTCAACTAAAGAAACCCCTGATTTCCCCGAATTTTGCAAGTGTCTCTTAAGGGCTGGGTATTTTCAAAAAAGACGACTTGGGAGGGGTACGAAGCCCCTCCCAAGACGCAGTAACAATCCCCGGCCTTAAGGCCGGGGTTCACAATCCTACGCAATATAAATCAGTGGGTTAATGGTGTCACCTAAAATGCTTGATGAAAATGAGGTGATCGAGGATGATGGCGTGCTTGTGAGCACCGGTAGCTCAGCTGGATAGAGCACTCGGCTACGAACCGAGAGGTCAGAGGTTCGAATCCTCTCCGGTGCAAACCTTAAATTTTTATGATTATCTTCGAGATCTTTGCCGCAGGCCCAATAGAGACAAACACAATCCTGCTGGGATGCCCCAAAACGCATCACGCCTGCATCATCGATTGCCCTTCAGACTCTGCTACTTGGATCCAAAAACGGGTGAAGGCTTTAGGACTCCATGTGGATTGCATTTTACTGACCCATTCTCATTGGGACCACATCGCAGATACGGCCAAATTAAAAAAAGCTTTTAACGTTCCAGTCTGGATCCACGCAGAGGATGCGCCGAATTTAGAGAAGCCGGGGGTGGACGGGCTGCCACTTCATTTTCCGATCGAAGGGGTAAAGCCAAGCGGGCACCTCGCGGACGGACAGGTGTTGAAGGTAGGCGAGCTTGAGATCAAAGTCATGCATACGCCAGGGCATACTCCGGGCTCCGTCTGTTTTCTTCTTCCCGACGAGGGGATGTTGATTTCCGGAGATACCCTGTTTCGAGGGAGGATGGGCAGGCTTGACTTGCCGACGGGGCGCCCCGGATTGATGAAAGGATCGTTAAAAAAAATCGGCATGCTTCCTCGAGAGACACGGGTCTATCCCGGGCATGGGGAATCCACCACAATTAAGGAAGAAGCCTGGATCATGAAATAGGAGTTACTGATGAGTCATTTATTAGTGGGGACGCAAGCGCCCCAATTCAAAGCAAAAGCGGTCATCAAAGGAAATATCGTCGAAGATTTTTCTCTAGAGGATTTCTTAGGCAAATATGTGTTCTTTTTTTTCTATCCCCTCGATTTCACCTTCGTCTGTCCGACGGAGCTGCATAGTTTTCAGGACTACCTCCCCGAATTTGAAAAAAGAAATGCCCAGGTGATCGGATGTTCGGTGGACAGCTGCTACTCCCACTTCGCCTGGACCAATACACCCAAAAAGTTCGGCGGCATTCAAGGGGTAAACTATCCTCTGGTCTCCGATCTGAGCAAACAGATTGCCCGTTCCTATCACGTTCTCAATGAAGCAGAGGGAATTGCCTATCGCGGGCAATTTCTCATTGATAAGCAGGGAATGATTAGGCACCAGCTGGTCAACGATCTCCCCCTGGGGCGTTCGATCGAAGAGGCGCTCCGCCTTTTGGATGCTTTGATTTTCTATGAAACTCACGGAGAGGTTTGCCCCGCAAATTGGAAGACGGGAGAGAAAACCTTCAAAGCCAATCTGGAAGACTTAGTGACCTATTTCACCGTCAAGTAATCATAGAGATCTTTTTCACTGATGATGAGGCAGCTTTGATGGAGATCGCACAGCGGCTTTGCCGCTTCGATGAGTTCGCGGCTCCCTACGCCCGGCATGCAAATCCCTGAGAGGGCCGGGAACGCCTCCTTGCTCTCTAGGTAATGCAATCCCCTCATATAATCCGTATGGCTGAAACCTTCCTCGCGGATACGGAAAAAAATGAGTTCTCTCTCATACAAAAGGGCTTGCACCGCATATAAAATCCCCTCGCTCTCTTCCGGGGGATTGCCCAGCCGATCGGCCAACTCGGGCAGTGAGCGAAATAATAGGGGAGTGCACAGATCACCCTTTTCAGCTTCCCCAAATAAAAATAATGTGTGGCGCATAGACATTCTCTAGTATCCTTAATTTCATATAAACTTTATTTTAACCTTTATTGTAAAAGGTTTTTTTATTATTTTTATAAAAAGGACGGGTGTCCTGTTGAAAGGAGGGTTGCTGTGGTTCGAGGGTGGTTGCTTGTTCTAATGTTTGCCTGCGTCCGGTTGTCAGCAAGTGATGCCGATGCAGATATGAACGATAGGTATTATCATGAGCTGCCCATCAGCGAAACGGACAAAAAGGCAATCTATAAGCTCATTACAACGATGGCAGAAAAAAATGTCATCCAATTGGGGTTGAAGAAGAAAAGTTTGGAGAGGATCGGAGACCAGATCTACCACGTCCACCCGATGCGCTTTTTTGGCTACGTCTTTTCTGAACCCGATCTCATCTACGGAATGTATGAAATCAAAAAAAGCTACTTCAAATGGGAAAACTTCATCGACGGCATGAGCAAAAAAATGCGTGAAGAAGCCAAAAAGAACAATCTGGTCCGGTATGTGCCCGGCTTTGCCAAAACCCTTGCTGTGGACCCGGACCATGTGATGGTGTTCATCAAGAATCATGATTGGGAAGGGTTTGTCCGATACTTTCTCTGAGATTTTCATTGCCTGTATCTATCTTTTTTGAGTATTAATCAAGTATCTATAGAGAGGTAAGGATGGAGCCGCGCAGTCAGGTCAATTATATTTATTTCGCCATGCTGTTTGTCGCTTTGACGCTGTTGCATGGCTTTCATGTGATCCTTATAGATAAAGGGCCGCTCATGGCCCAAGCGTTCTTCTTAGTTTATGCGATTG
>JABDEH010000077.1 GCA_013287215.1 Chlamydiota bacterium | reverse complement strand
GGCGGCGGCGGCGGCGCGGGAACTGGTGCTTTTGATAACACTTATACCGTTCAAGGGGGATCAGGAGGAATTGGCGGCGGGGGCGGAGGCGGAGGAGTCGACCAATCTGGCATGACGCCAGCGGATGGCGGCAATTCTCTGGGTGGAGGGGGCGGAGGCGGCGGTGGCCCTTCTAATAGTGGCTCCAATACCCCGGGTGGATCTGACCTAGGAAATCTCGGTGGAGGATCTGGAGGATCTGGCGCCAATAGCTACGGATCAAGTTCTGGAGGCGGCGGCGGCGGCGGAGGAAGCGGTCTCGGAGGCGCTATCTTTGTGGATAGCTTTTTGAATTTCACGATCCAAGCGCTCCCGGGGATTCCAACTACTTTCAACACATCCAATAATACAACACAAGCAGGAATTCATGGAACGGGCGGTCCCGGAGGTGCAGGAGATGGCGTTGATGGATCCGCATTGGGAAATAGTATTTTCCTACGCGCAGGTTCTTCTCTCACTCTGATTGCGCTAGATACTAATGATCTTTTAACGCTCGGCGATCAAGTCGCGTTTACCGATGACACCAATTTCGGCGGCGGAGGAACAGATGTTTTTGTCACAGGAAATGGAACGGTTGTTTACAACGGAACAACCGATTATCAAGGGACGGTCCTCATCAATAATGCAAATTTTAAAGTGAATGGACTGGTCGATGAAGCATCCATTTTTGTCTGTAGGGACAATGGCTTTAGCCCGCAAAGAGGAACGCTCAGCGGGACAGGGGCCTTGACCGGAGATGTCTTTGTCAATTCGGGAACCATCTCCCCAGACACCGGAGGGACACTGACTCTGGGCAGTTTGACCCTAAATTCAGCAGATCCCGTTGACAGCACCCTTGGAAGCCTTGTCCATATCGAAATCGATTCCAGCGGCACATCCCTAGTCTCCGTCACGGGATCTGCGTCCTTAGCAGGAATCTTAGAGATCGACCTAAACCCCAACGCTGCGACCGGCGCCTACACCATACTCACTTCATCCGGCATTACAGGGACTTTTGATAGCGTCGCGTTTACCGGAACCACGCCCAGTTATTCGCTCTCCTATCTACCGCTCGGATTTCCTACATTTGTCCAATTTGATTTTTCAGGTTTTCCCCCGTCGTTTCCCACACTTTCTACGCAAGGCCTCCGAGGTAACAACTTAAGAGTTGCCAATTACCTCAATCGTCTAGGACCAGATGCCGACGCATTGGGATTGACAGATCAATTTGATCTTTTAAACGACCTTTCTTCCTCCCAGTACAAAAAAGCTCTTCAAGCCATTAGTCCTTCGAGAAACACCATTGCCGCATTTGCTGCGCAAAATGTGATGTTCATGTTTTCTGAAGCGCTCGATTCTCATTTCACTAAAAAACGGCTAGCTAGCAATGAAAGGAGAAATCGCTATATCCAGGAAACGGCCTTCGTCGCAAGCAACGAATTTTTAGCCGATAATCAGTCCCCTCGTCATACGATGTACGCACCGCCTCAAAACACCGATTCTCAACTATGGGCGATGGGTTTTGGCCAGTTTACCCGCCAGGACTCTCAAGATCAAACCCCTGCCTTTGATTTCAATAGCGGCGGCTTTTTTGCAGCCTATGATTATGGCAATACCGATCAGGGATGCATCGGCGCGCTCGCGGGATACGCTTATTCCTCGATCCACGAGCTTCACTCTACGGGAAGCAGCCACCTAGAGGCGGGTTATGCCAGCCTCTACGGAATGAGATCTTTTTGCAATTTCTACATGGATGCAGCCATTTGGGGCGAATATATGAGCGTCGAACAGAAGCGCTGCATCTCTTTTCCAGGATTTAAAGAGACTGCAAAAAGTTCCTACGATGCGCAGCAACTCGATCTCCATTTTGGCACGGGATATGATTTCAATCGCAGTACAGTAACTATCGAACCCTTTGGTTTACTAGACTGGGTCTATGAATGGGATCCGAGCTATTCAGAGAAAGGCGCATCCCCCTATAATATGAAGTTCCCCTCTAGAACTTCTTGGATGCTGCGGCTCGAAACGGGCCTCAATGGATACAAAACCGCCACCTATTGTTGGGGGATTTTTATCGCGCAAGCGAAATTGAGCTACGTCTACAAAAAGCCTCACCACGTAGGGCATCTCAATGCAGCGATTGTCAGCGCTCCAGCATCCTTTGTTGTCGAGGCCTTCACCGTCGAGCAAAATCTTATTTCTCCTGCCCTAGAACTGTTTTGGCAAACAAACGGCAACGTTTTCGCCTCCATCAGCTACGACGGAGAATTTGGAAGCGGCTATAATTCCAACCAATTCTACGCGAAAATCGGGTATTCTTTTTAACGTTTAGATCTCTGTACACGACAAAAAATGATTTCATATAGAGCCTCCCGCTGATTTTGGAGGCTCAAAATATCGCCATAAGGACAGGTATGGATCAGGTGGCTCCTCTCGAAGCAAGGTTGAGCGGATAATATTAAGGCCTAGCCGAAACACACTTCGCGCCTTTCTCCCATGGTTTTTAATCGGAATAGGACTTCTACGAGTTTGAAGCTCCCCAGTCTTGTAGGCCCAGCAAAAAGCAAGGGCGAGGATAAAGAGCAACTTCTCTATTTTTTCAGGGTCTGTCATGTGAGTGTCCTCTATTCTAAATCCTCGTGTCTTTAGACAACTAAAGAGCGTTCCAGTAACGATGTATTTGTCACCGTGATTGACATCATTCCTCGTGATCCCCAGCAAAATGTAGCCGCCGCCTAAATCCGGTTCATGAGTTCGTTAAAAGCTATTTCCACTTCACACCTCCGCTGAAGAACACTTCTTGATCTTCACGTTTGTAAAGACGATATCCCTTCACGAGGTTTTGTGTCCACTTTTCATGTTTGCGACTTAGAAGCGGAAGGCGAAGTCGAATCCGATATCTTGAGCCCAGTATCTACTGCCTACTTCGGCATCATAATAGACCGAGACATTCACCCGATCACAGCAGCTTTGGAAGGAGAAAGCAAGACCGGGGGCAAGCAAATTCCGTTCATAGTCCCCTCCCCCGCCGGTAAAGACGCAGGCAGAGTTCGCGAAGTTGGCATGATATTTCTTACTAGATAAAGGGGTCTGGTTAATATACGCCAGTGTAAACATCGGCGTGAATACACCATCCCCAGCTTGGTAGGCAGCGCTGAGCACAACACCGGCTTCCCCTTGAAAGAGCGCCGCATTTTTTGTGTGTACGTGGAGGTCAAGACTGCCAGCCCCAGCCTCGGTATAGCCGCGTTCATGCTGCTGGACAAAATCCAGGTTGATGTAGGGGGTCCACTGGAAGTATGAGGGGCACACCTGGTATCCAAAGCCGAAATTGATCAGCCACTCATTCCCGTGGTGTTTAGAGTGAGCCTGTCTGTCGATCATTCCGAAACTGAGCTCTCGCCTTGTCCTATAATTGTTTTGTGCGCCGAGAAAGGCCGCATTCATGTAAAATGCATCGTCGCTCCAAAGGCCGTAAAGTCCGCCGTAGTAGCTGTTGATCGTGGCTTTGGTCGCGAAGTTTTTTACATGGACGTTATCATGCGTAGAGCTGAAGGCCAATCCCAGGACCAAATTACGGTGACAGTAGTCGACGCCGACTGTGGCCCCGAGAGTGGTGTCGTGATACCCGAATTGACGGCCTGATTTCTTTTGATTCTGCCATTGTCCAATGCCATCGATCCAGATACTCATCGGTGTTTCACAGCAGGGATCTTTTAAGCGCTTAGTGTAGGAGGACCGGACGAGCAGCGCACCCAGCAGCTGAACCTCGGTAACGGCGGAGAGCTGCGCGGGACCCATCTGTTCGAAGGCCTCCTGGATAGCGCCAAAGCTTAAAGCAAACAAGGCGTTGTTGACAGCGGTTGCATCTGATCCTGGCGTTGCCGGAACAGTGGCGAAGCAGTTGGCAGCGTTGAGGGCGTTTCCTGCGAGGCCAACAGCTTCTAAGGGTAAGTAGGTGAGTTGGACCGTCAGAGGATCATAGATCAAACTCATGAGAGCAGGGGTGGAACTCGTCAGCGAAGAGAATTCCCCTGTAACGCCCGTGCTCGTGCTGATGATCGTATAAGTCTGTGGAGTGGTGAAGTTGAAGTCATCCGGGGTCACGACGACACCTCCGGCAACTTGTGCGAAACCAGACGCGATGATCTCATCGCTAGCGCCCGCAGAGTTGACTTCCACATCATAGACGCTCGTAGAAGATAACTGGAGATTAGTAGTAAACACCTCGCCAATCGAATTGCCCGGCGAGAGAGTCCCGCTATTATAGATAGATCCATTCACTGCGGCATTGCCCGATAGTGTGCCGTTAGGTTCGATCTGCACATCACCGCTGACAGATCCATTCAGGTTCAGGATTCCCGATTGAATGAGCGTAGCGCCCAAATAGGTATTCGTTCCGTTTAACTGGACACTACCCGTGCCTGACATCACTGCCCCCGGCCCGCTGACATCGGATATCAATCCACCTCCCCCGATCGGATTGAGAAGAGTCAAGGTGTTGTTGATTTGGAAGC
>JABDEH010000076.1 GCA_013287215.1 Chlamydiota bacterium | reverse complement strand
AAGGAAGAATCGCAGTATTTATTTCCCAATAATGCTGCTCAGTTTGCGCGCGCTGAATTAGATTTGGCCGGCCACATTCGGTGGCTTAAGAACTGCCGGGTGAAAATGTTTATCGATTTGACGCATTATCGGCACCAGTTCATTGATAGATTGTGGTCGTTTTGCCAGATAGCGCCCTTTGGTTCAGTCATTTGCGGGAATATGGCAGAGGATCCAGACGTCAGAGCCCAATTGACGGAATTTTCAGCCCGGTATGCTGTGCCCGTAGATATTAAGTCAGGCCTATGGTCCTATCGTAAGGCCCATTATAATAAGCTCGCGTTCTAGACAACTCCCCCTTTATACACAAACAACTTGAAGTTGAGCTGCTTCGGCGCCGGCTGCGCCTGGCTCAAATTCAGGGCGCCTTCTTGTCATAATCCCAATTTTTCAAGTCATTTGTGTATACAGATAAACTTTTTATCGGTAGAACGAAAAAAGGGGGTGTTAATTTTGAAACGATTAAACATAATAGTGTTTTGTGTCTTATTTTGTTTGAATGCGTTTCTTGTCTGGACTCTTTGTATTGAATTAAATCTCGAAAAAAGAAATCCCCAAAAAGCCGGCCTTGCTGCGATCGTTGAAAAGATTCACACGTTCTTTTCAGAAGTTGATCCTTACTCCTTCATAGAGCCGATGCTCTCTTCCGATCTCAAACGCTATTATTCTACTTTAGATGAAGAAAAGAAAACGCAACTCCTCGCAACGGGAAGCGACCCCCCGGCTCTTCAGCCCCCGGACGTAATGCCGGAGGCCTCCTTGCCGATTGTCTCGATAGAAAAAGAGGCGGAGCCGGATGCAGCGGTTCCGTTTTCCCCTGCTCATGAAACAGTGTCGGTAGCAGTGGATGCGCCCAAGGAGTTGGAGACGGAGCATGTGGTGGAAATCTCGCTGCCTGATCCATTGCTTCCCGGGCCGGAGCTGATCAGCAAGGAACCGGAAACGCAAAATAGTGTAGAAACTTTGCTGCCTGATCCTTCTCTTCCGGGACCCGAGCTTGTGAGCAAAGAACCGGAAACGCAAAATAGTGTAGAAACTTTGCTGCCTGATCCTTCTCTTCTGGAACCGAAGCCGGTCCGTGAAGAATCGGAATATCTGTCGGTAATGGATTTGGACCCATTCATTGCAGCTATAGATGATGCGGATGCCGGGTCCCAGGTAGTTGAACAGCCCCTGCCCATTTTGATTGCTTCGATCAACCCGGATACAAATGGTTATCCTGAATACTATGATACTAACAGTGAGCCATGGAAGCTCGCTCGCTACCCATTGCCCAAGAGACTGACGCTGCGTCATGTGGAGGGTGTCGGAGAGGGGGTGAGTTACGGGACCGATTACTCAACGCTGGCGATCCTCTCCTCTCCCGATTACAGGGAAGGGTATATTTTGCCGATGCTCGATCTTAGGGGGCATCGTTTTGATAACAACTTGTTGGCTGCAAATATTGGTCTGATCGGGAGATACATACCCGAAGCGGAGGATCGGTTTTACGAGGTGCTGGGGTTCAATGTGTATTATGATTGGCGCGAGGGCTTTAAGTGGGATTACCAGCAAATTGGGGTGGGTTTGGAAATTCTGGGGAAAAAATGGGATTTTCGAGCGAATGGGTACGTTCCTATAGGGAAAAAAACATTTAGGACGACCTGTGTGTATGATGACTATGAGGATGGTTTTTATGCGATCCATCGCGATTGCGAATTCACTTCTTATGGGTTCAATGCGGAAGTTGGCTACCTGGCTGAGTGGTGCTCTGAACAATATATGCTGTACATAGCGGGAGGCCCCTACTATTTGGCAAGAAAATGTCTCAACAATCGACGGGGCGGAGAGATTCGGATAAGGCCTCAGTACAGGGACTACCTCGCTCTAGATTTCAGTTTGAGCTACGACAATGTTTTTCATGCGGTCTTTCAAGCGCAGGTGATCGTCTATTTGCCGCTCTATCAAATCAAGCCCAATGCCTGTAGACGGAATTACTGCGGGCTTACAGAGCGGCAGATCTATCAGCCGGTGGAGCGGTTTGAAGTGATGCCGCTCGGCAGACGCTCCTGCTGGGAAAGAAATTTCTGAAGCTGCGCTGTGGGACCGCAGCTTCGAAGATTTACGCTAGCTTGGCAGCGAGTCTGGATTTGGATCGGCTTGCCTTATTCACAGCAAACAGTCCTGTTTTGACCCCTTTATCCATCAGGCTGTAGACTTGGTCCAGCGTTTCTTTGGACTTGGAGGCTTCAAACGCGCGGATGGCTGTTTGGACCTTCGCTTTGTAAGTCCGATTTTGAATTCTTCGCTTTTCGCCCTGGAGATCGCGCTTGAGGGCGCTGGGGCGTTTCACTTTTTTCTTTTCGACTTCTTCTTTTTCTTGTGCCATTATTAATCCCTCTTTTAGAGTAAAGTAGAATAGACAACATACACGATTTAAGATTTTGGGACAACATGATACGTCTTTGGCTGGCTTTGATGATTTTAACGGCGGCGATTTCCCTGTGGTTTACGGGGAAGGCGAGCCATGGCTTGTGGGTTTACGCGCGCCTCAGCGCTCAGACCCAGGCGGTTCCTACGGAATGGGGGGTCGTGGAAGAGGGTTCGTCGGAGTACTCTCTCTTTAGCCGCTACAGCTACCGGGTCGGCGATCAGGAATATGAAGGTAAAACAATTTTTAAAAAGCCGAGCTTTCTCAACAGGGCCTCTGCGGAAGCGAGCATCAAGGACTGGAACGCGCATGCGTGGAACGTCTGGTATGATCCGAGCGCTCCTCTTTATTCGTCGCTTCAAAAAATCTTTCCGTTTAAAGACTGCATCCACGCCCTGCTCTCCTTGGGGGTGCTTTGCTACTTTTATTATCTCAGGAGCTATGCTGAGCGGCTGGCGATCTAAGCTTTTTGACTCATTTTCCGCGCCTGTGAGGCGCGGAAAATGAGTCAAAAGAAATTTTTCGGACAGATATCAACGCGGGGGCGTATGAGCGTTTACAACGCAAAGCCGCAAAGCCGCGGAGACGCAAAGAATAAAGTAAAAATTTTAAAAATCCTTTGCGTCTTGGCGACTTTGCGGCTTTGCGTTAAACAAGTGATCACTTCTCTTGGATTAATATGTAACACAGACACTCATGGAGGTTCAATCCTGTTTGGGCAACAGCTGTTGCCAAAATTTCATGGGGGCAGCTTCATAGGCAATTAGGAAGCAAATAGTTGTTTTTCTTGACCTAGGTCAAAAGATTGTCTAAACTGAAGCGAGACAAAGGATTGGAATGCCTGATTGGACTGTAGATTTTTCCAGGAAAGCTGGGAAGCAATAGCACAAACTCAAGCATAATGGCTCGAGGCCCTCCATTAACGATGCGATAGACATGCTTGTAATGGATCTTATAAGAGATGGCCCCGAGCAGCCGAGCTGGCCGAACTATGGGCCGCTAGAAAAGGAGCATTTCCATTGTCACCTCCGTAAAGGACGGCCAACTTATGTCGCTTGTTGGAAAATTATAGACAAAAAAACTAGGAGCATTGAGGTATATTATGTCGGCACACATGAAGGGGCACCTTACTAGCCAGGTCACCTACAAAGTCGTTATTGAAATGCCCGGTAAAGCGAAGAAGCTTGCTTTTGTCCCTGCAAAACACTTAGAGAAACTTGAAGCCTTCCTGGATAAATATGGAGAATCCGACTCTATCCCCTGGGAAGAGCTTGCCAAAGATCGCATCGCTAAATACACAAAATCAGGCATTGCTCTTCGCGGCGCCCGTTATCGCGAAAGACTGTCGCAAAAGGATCTCGCTAAGAAAACACGCATCAGCCAGGAAAATATCTCTAAAATGGAGAATGGACAAAGGGCTATTGGTGAAAAAGTGGCTAGGAAACTCGCAAAGGCTCTGCGTATTGATGTTGAGTTGCTTTTGCAAAACTGACGTCTCTTCTCAATCCAAAAACTCATTCTGCTGTTGCGTCGAGTAACACCCGCAGCAGGCTTCCATAAAATTTTTTGATTGTCTCTAGCCAAGGAAGAACGCGCTTCTGCGCATAGCGCTTTTCGAGACGCTTGAGGGACGCAAAATCTGAGGAGTGGAAGAGGTGGTCGGCAAGGTCCCCCTGGAAATAGAGGGGATGGTGTTTTGAGCGAAAATGGAGGATTTTGGGGTGATGGGGTTCGGCGGGTTTCATCGGGAAGTGACGGGCGAGGTCGAGCTTGAGAGGCGGGCCCTTGAAGAGGCGCCGGGAGCCTTGGAGCTGTTCAAACTGGTCGTAAAAAATTTCTTGGTCGCTGACAAAATAGCAGAGCTGGGTGCGGAGATAGCTTTCCGATTCGCTTAAGGTTTTTTTGTTGAACTGCCGGTCGTGCAGGATCCAGATGGGGTTGAGGCCGAGTCGGTTGTAGTCGCGGCACCGCTCTTTGGCCTCGTGGAGGGAGATGGGGGAGCACTGGATCTCAAAGACGAGGTTTTCTTTTTCCCAGGCGATGTCGGCGATGCGGTTGATGGAGGGAAAGGGGCGCTCGATGCGGCTGCCCTCCAGGCGCCGGCTGAGGAGGAGTTGGAGGCGGAGGTGGACAAGACTTTTTTTGTGCTGGCGGCAGAGGGTTTGGGTCTTGAGATGGTAAAAATGGGCTTGGCGGTAGGGGCCTTCGCGGAGTCTTAAGGGACCTTGGCATTCGGGGCAGAGGTAGTTCTTTTGTTTTTTGGCCTGATGTGCTAAAATGGGCCTTTCTTCTTCTAAAGCATACAGTT
>JABDEH010000075.1 GCA_013287215.1 Chlamydiota bacterium | reverse complement strand
TTGCATAGACTTTTTTGAACGGTCGGCATCTACCGAGATTATGGACCGGCGCAGAAACTCTATATTAAGTTGGGCTACACGCCCGATGGCGAGGGTCGAACAACTTCTTGCTGAGTCCAGAATAAAATCTTTATTTAATTGCTCGATAAAATCCGACAGTTCAAATTATTTCACAAACTTTAAAGACCAACTTGATTAAATGTAGATATTTCATTTATATTCTCTGATCAAAACAACCTAAGGATCTCTATGACAGCCGTTTCATCTTTGACCACTACTTCCTCAACAACAGCATCTTCTTTTCCACCCGAAATCTCCCCAACCCTCCTTTCAACGGCCGCAATAGATGCACTATCGAGCGCCGCCTCTCCTCCTTCTCCAGGGCAGCTCGCAGCCGACTTCTCTCGGCTGTCTATTGATGAGCAGCGAAGAATGGCTGCCCTATTCGAGAGCACTGTCAGGCAAAGCGATGCTAGGGCCGTGAGCAACGCCATCCAAAATGGCAGAGAAGCGGTGCTCGCTCTTTTAGCCGAAAATAAAGTGAACCCTGCTGCAGCCGGAAATCAATTGATTGATTGGGCCTGTAGGAATGGAGATGAAGAAATCGCACGCCTCCTTTTGGCCGATGCAAGAATTGACCCGGGTGTAAACACGAATGCCCCCCTTTCAGCAGCCGCACTTTTCAATCACCGTTCCATCGTACGCATGCTGCTCGCGGACCGCCGAGTCAATCCAGAGTCCGGTATCTGCTTTTGGTCTATGAGAGAAGACAGTCATCCCAAAGATGCAGTCTTGCTTTTGAAAAATCCCCATTATAACCCCACTGTCGAGCATTGTGAGTGTATGCTCTCATGGGCAGCTATGAATGGTCATCTGGAAGTTGTCCAATTACTCGATAGAATCAACCCGGAACTCAATAAAGACAAGGCTTTTAAATTGGCAGCGATGAAAGGTTATGCCAGCATCGTGCGCTGCTTACTATCTCAAGTCGATCCGGCCTTTGAAGAAAATGCCGCCATTCGCTACGCCGATAATGCCGAGGTCACAAGACTGCTGCTCACCGATCGAAGAGTGGACCCCAAGGCCAAAAATAGCGCATCCCTACTGATGGCCAGCTTTCACGGCAAAGCCGACGTTGTGCAAGCTCTCCTGGAAGATGGCAGAGCCGACCCCGGAGTAGACTTGGGCGCATGTTTAGTATACGCCCATACAAAACAGCATGATGCTGTCGTCGCTCTGCTGATGAATGATCCAAGAATTAATCCTGATAGGCATGATACCTACGAAGCTTGGTTCCGTGATCCAAGACGTTTATCCCGGCCTTGTACCCTCACAGAAAATGTACGCATTACAGTATAAAATCGAATTAACTTTTCCATTATTTTTTTAAATAACACAACCAAATCGGTTGTGTTATTTTTCTTAAATTTTAATCAAACAAAACAAAAAGTTTGACATTATTTTTCTATATTTATATATCTGGAAATAGTTATTGATTATTGTTGCGTTTGCACAAAACGGGAGCAAACGAAAACTAGAACGAAAATCATTAAACTTTTTTAATTAAATGGAATAATGGCAAGAGTATGAAAAAGTCACGCGACGCAAATTTCGCCGACATAGATTCTACCCTTGATTACCTGATAGAAAATGCAAATATTTTGCGATCGATCGCCTTGAATGTCATGGCGGATCGCGAAAGACAGCACCTAAAGGAAATTCAAGACAATCTACTGACGCGGCTCATCGATAGAAACAGTCCTGAGCCTGAGGCGACCCGCATCCGCAGCACAAAAACGCCGCGCATCGGAAGAAACAGAAAGCGCCAGCTCAAACTGAGCTAAAAAGTATACCAAGAGGTTTTGCCTTTGCCATGCAACTTGAGCAAGTTGTTATGCACAAGCCCCGCAAGAGCCTTCTTTAACGTATTCCGATTTTCCTGCGTCAACTGTTCTATCTCCCCAATTTTTAAGCGCCCGCGCACCTTCACCAATTCCAGGATCTTCTTAGGCAATTCCGGTAAATGAGTGAGCATCTGTTCCATGGCAACTTTTTGTTCCAGATGCTGTTTCTGCCGCTGTAGACACGTCAAGAAAAACATGAGCCACGGTGTCCAATCGGGATGGCCTTTTTGCCAGCTCTTTTGGGTCCGCTGCAGGGCAAGGTAGTATCCTTCCTTGCTCGCTTCAATGATGCTCTCCATGGAGCTATAGGGAACGTACTGGTATCCACATTTCATTAGCAGCATCGTCGTCAGCAGGCGGGATAGGCGCCCATTTCCGTCTTGAAAAGGATGTATCGCCAAAAAGAGGACCACGAAGATGCCGATCACAATGAGTGGATGAAGCGTTTTCTTCTCTAAGGACTCCCGCGTCCATGCGACCAGCTCCTCCATTTTTATCGGCGTTTGAAAGGGAGGCTCGGTCTCAAAGACAACCCCAACGCTTTTTTTATTCGCATCGAATGCTTCGATGCGGATGGGCACCTTCTTATATTCTCCGCGGTGCCCCGCATCCTTATCGCAATACTGGAGCAACCAGATATGCATCTGTTTGATCGCATTTTCACTGAGAGGGATCATCTCAAAGTTTTCAAAGATCTTTTCGCAGACAAATGCATAGCCGGCGACCTCCTGCTCATCCCTGCTTTGAAAGGATAATGCGTCCACATGAGATAGTAGCCGTTCAACCTCTTGATCGGAGAGTTTCGATCCCTCAATGCGCGTGGAAGACCCAATGCTCTCAATCGTGGCCACCTTTTTTAAGGCGAGCAGGCGATCGGGGGCCATTTTACCCAAAAGCTGCCAGCCCCCCTTAAACTCATCGATCTCCCCGATGAGATTTAATATTTCAGGGGTGATTCTAATTTTTTCTATATCAATCATACCCGAATACACCCATATCCTTCTCTGCTAAATACCCATATCTATACCCGAATATACCCAATTAGACATTTTTAAGCAAATCACTAGACGGCTTTAGCCACAGGAAGTTCTTCCCAAGAGGTCGTATACAAGGGCGAGCGCTTGGAGCTCTGGGGCTTCCAGGCCGGCGCAACCCCTTCCGCAGCGAAGTGGATGGTCTTCTTGCCGTAGGTGTCATTGATCTCATCCATGAGGCGCATGAGCGCTTCTTTCTTGTCTAGGCCGCCGCTCCAGATATCGAGCTGCCTTTGATGCTCAGAAATAATTTCCGCGCACATTACCCCTGCCCGTTTGTAGGCCCACCCTTCCTGAAAAATCGAATCCAAGGCTTCAAGAGCATGCTTGATCAGGTCGGGCGTGTAGGAAGTGGGCGAGCTGAGCCTTACGGAAGCGCTATGGGAGGCATAATCATCCTGAAACCGGTTGGTCGTCGCAAAGACGGAAAGATAGGTGCACGCCACCTCTTGTTCTCGGAGGCGCCTGCCGGCAGTGGCTGCGAAAGAAGCCACTGCTTCTTGCAAGTCCTTCAGCCTATGGACCTCTTTGCCAAACGAGCGGGAACAGACGACAGTCTTGGGCAGCTCGGAACCCTCGATTTCACAAGGAATGCCGCGCAGTTCCCACACGGTGCGCAAACCCCCAACGGAAAGGGTCTTTTTGATCCACGCATCGGAGCAATTCTTAAGCTGGAGCGCCGTATGAATGCCCCCTTCTTTCAATCGCTCCGTGTAGCCGCTGCCGATGCCCCATAGATCGCGCACAGGAAAGTCCTTTAAGCGCTTCACAATCTCTTCTTCCGTGCGCAGCGCCACGACGCCGGCCCCTCCCTTGGCGATCTTGTTTGCCGCTTTGGCGAGTGTCTTGGTGGATCCGATGCCCATCGAGACAGGGAGCCCTGTCCACTGTTTGACCGTATCGCGGACCTGATGGCCTATCTTCTCAAAATCCATGAGCGGCAATCTTAAAAACGCCTCATCGATCGAGTAGATCTCCAGAGGAAATCCAAACTGCTCAAGGGTCGCCATTACCCGCTCCGACATGTCCCCATAAAGGGCAAAGTTGGAAGAGAGGATTTCGACCTTTTCTCGGAAAAACAGCTCGCGGCATTTGAAGGCGGGGACGCCCATCGGAATACCCAATGCTTTCGCCTCTTTGGAACGGGCGACAACACAGCCGTCGTTGTTCGAGAGGACAACGACCGGCCTTCCCTGAAGTTTAGGGTTGAAGAGCTGCTCGCAGGAGGCGAAAAAGTTGTTGCAGTCGACGAGCGCTAAAAACTCACGTTTTGTGGATGACATAGGTGACCACCCCCCAGACTTGAAAGTCTGCCATGGAATCGACCTCGATCGGCGCGAAAGCGGGATTTTCGGGCATGAGGAAAAGCTTGTCCTTCTGAAATTTGATCCGCTTGACGGTGAACTCCCCGTTGATGACCGCGATGACCACTTTCCCCTCTTGGGGTTTAACCGCCCGGTCGACGACGAGCAGATCGCCGTCATGAATCCCCGCATCCCGCATCGAATGGCCGGCAGCACGGACAAAAAAGGTCGCGGCCGGATGCTGGATCAGCAGATCATTGAGATCGAGCTTCTTTTCCAAATAATCGCGCGCGGGCGAGGGAAACCCTGCCTCTACGGGCTCGAGAAAAAACGGAAACTCCACACGGGTGGTCTGATCGGGGCGATAGAACTGCATAGCCTCATTATAGGTATGGGGGAAATAAAGGGAATGGCAGGGAAAATTTGAAGAGAGGAAGAGGGGGAAAGGGATCAGGCAAGGAGGGTTCCTGATTTTGGAGTGCGTAAACCGCACTCCAAAAGGGGGAAGGGAGGACACGGGCA
>JABDEH010000074.1 GCA_013287215.1 Chlamydiota bacterium | reverse complement strand
TGCAAGCTTATAACGATAAGGATAGAAAGGTTTGGGTAGCAGATTCTTTTAAAGGTCTTCCACCCCCAAACAGAAAAAAATATCCGGCCGATGCAGGATTTAACCTATCTCACATCTCTTATCTTGCCGTCTCTTTAAAGGACGTGCAGGAGAATTTCAAACGTTATGGTTTACTGGATAAGCAGGTGGTGTTCCTTGAAGGGCTTTTCTCTAACACTCTCCCTGCTGCGCCGATTGATAAACTTGCGATTCTTCGATTAGACGGAGACCTTTACGAATCTACTATGGACGCCCTAAATGCTCTCTATCATAAAGTTTCCGTGGGCGGCTTTATCATTGTCGATGATTGGAAAGCTTTAGCTGCCTGCGAGTCGGCAATCAATGATTTTCGATCTCGGAATGGCATCACCGATCCATTAATTCCCATCGATACGATAGGTGTGTATTGGAAAAAGACGAGATAAAATAAAATGAAATACCTATTCAAAACTTGCTTGATTTTGAGCCTACTTTTCCTTGTGTGCACTGCAAAAACCAAGCGGCCGCGCCCAAAAGCCCCGGCCCCGCCTCGGGTGGAGCTCCCAAAGCCAATAGAACCCGTAAAACAAGCCATTGAAGAACAAGGCAGTTGTCTAAGTGATGAGTATGAATATTTGAATGGGCTGGCGCTGTGGGCTGGGACCGATAAAGCCTCTTCAGGGCACAACTACACGGAAATTTATGCCCAACATTTTGCTGCTCTGCGCCATCAACCCATGAAATTTTTAGAAATTGGGATCTGTGCAGGAGCATCGGTTAAACTTTGGGAGTCATATTTTCCAAATGCGACTCTCCATTTCATCGACAATAACAATTCTTCCATTCAATATTTTTCATCAAGGGCCCAATACCATTTTCTCGATCAAGAAAACGCTCCTGCATTAATAGCGTTTGCGAATCAAGCGGGTGGAAATTTTGACATCATCATCGATGATGGGGGGCATACCATGAGACAACAGATTGTCAGTTTTGAAACGCTCTTCCCCTACCTTAAGAGCGGGGGACTGTACATTATTGAAGATCTACACACTTCTTATTGGAAGCAGTGGGGCGGCCATGGCACTTTCAGCAACCCGGCGGCAGGTCCAGGAACCACGGTAGAGTTTTTAAAAAAATTGGTCGAGGATGTGAATTACCCGGGTGCCGCAGAAGGGGGATACTGGGAATGGGCAAGAACCCCTCCCTTCATGAGGGTTAAATTGAATAATTACCAGCAGGACATCTATTCGATTCAATTCTACAAAAGCCTTTGTGTTATAAAAAAAAGATAAAGGAAAATGAAAAATCTGCGCTCTTATTCTACGATCCTGGTTCTTTTTGCTTTGTGCTTTGCGACCAGCCTGCACGCCAAGAATCGCAAGAATAAACCTCCTTCCCGTAAACAGCCTGCCTCAAATAATACTCAAGTCGTCAAGCCTGTGAGAGACCGCAGATCAAGCGCTCCCTTCATTACGGGCGATGGGTTTAGGAATGCCTGCGACTTTATCATCGAGGAAGACAATGCCCCCTTCAACCCCAAAAACGTTAAATATGGGGATAAAGTATTCGTTAAAACAGACTTCTTGCCCCATTTTCTCCAGCATTATCACCCGCGGATTCCTGTTCCTTATGTCCTTGTCACACACAACTCGGACCATCGAATTCCTGGCCCTTATGCCGGGTATCTCAATGATGAGAAAATTCTTGGATGGTTCGGACAAAATGTTGAGGAGGTAGCGCATCCTAAACTCCATCCGATCCCTATTGGCCTCGAGAACCGATACAATAAGAACGGTGACCCTGAGATCCTCAAGCAGTGTATAGAGAAATTTCAGAATAGCGAGAGAACGAATCTCCTCTATATGAATTTTTCTCCGCACACTGCAGTAGAAAGGGTATACGTCTATAAGCTTTTTGAAAAAGCTCCCTTTTGCAAAGCATCGGCAGGGATCCCCTATGCCGATTACTTACAGGATCTAGCTACAACCCAGTTCACCCTGAGCCCTAGAGGCAACGGCCTCGATTGCCACCGCACTTGGGAGGCCCTTTACTTTGGCTCGATCCCGATTGTGAGAACTTCAGTAAGCGATTCGATGTATGAGGGGCTGCCCGTCGTGATCATTCAGGACTGGAGTGAGGTAACCGAAGCTTTTCTGGAAAAAGAATATCAAAAGATCCGCGCTCAGCCGCACCCTTCCAATAGGCTATATCTTGATTACTGGCTGCAGCAAATCGAGAAAGCAAGAAATCTTGGTGATAGGGAAAATCAGTGAAGCTCAATGCTGTAATATTTTAATAACAGCCCCTTGTGGATGATAATGTCATCGATGTGACGTTGATCCCCATTATTGTTTTTCACCCGAAAATGGAACTGATCTCGAGGAATCAGGTCTTTCTTAGCCTCCCACTCTTTTAAACTGAGCAAATCTACTCTGGGCGCCGGCAACAACTCAATCCCATGGCGGTAAAAGACCTTGCCAATCGCCAGATCATCGTAATCACGGCTCCTGAAGAGATCTTTTTTATTCTTGATCAGAAGCTTCGCAACATCAGGCGACATAATAAACCCTGCACCCGATCCAAAATTGATGCCAAAATCATAGATAATCGGAAGGGCAGAGTAGTATCCAAGACGGGGAGCTGATTTTAAAAATGTTAAAAGTTCGGGAAATACATAAAATGAAGATAAATTGGTCCGGAGCACATAGTCGAACTCATGGAGCCTCTCTTCCAAGCACTCGATAGACAAAACCGTCTTTTGCACCACCCCAGGAATGACAGATTCCTTCCCTTTGCACCAAATGACATCACCTTGGATATCATAAGGGGCTTTCATGTCGGGATTTGACCGAATAAAATAGGCTTCAACATGCTGCGGATCCAAGTGCATGTAGGCCCTCCATACCTTTTGCAGTTCGCTGTAAACAGGCTTATCGTCCGAAGCAATCACTAGAACAAGGACTTTCAGCTCCCGTTCTGCATAAAGAGTAGATGAGAGAAAAAAGAATAAAAGAAAGTAGCAAGCGCATCGTTTAGACAGGAAGTGGCGCAAGCGCATGAACTGACTCCGACAATTGTCTTTATTATTTCCATTGTCCATAGATCGCCTTGACCACTTGGTCAATGGAATCCTTATACTCTAAATAGGGGCGGGGGCAATGGCAATCAATATAACGCCCAATGTCTTTGGGGTTAAATTTCTTATGCCAAGCCGAACGGTCCAATCGGGGGCCCACCGCATTACCCAGCCGCGTCACCACTCCGCCTTGGCGTTCCCAAACGATATACATCTCCGAGTGTCTCATCGATGCGGCAGTTTTCATCAGCAATTAAGGCCAACGTCGGCTGAAGCCCAATCGCCTTCCAGAGAGGCGCCACAATAGGCCAAAATTGGATATACATCGGATGATTGTTCGTGGACAAAATCACCCTTTTCAATTCCAACCCGCTCAAGGGCAAAAACCGGACCATACAAAAAAGAAGAAGGAACAACAGTCGATGACCCATAAGCCTCAGAAAAATTTACTGTACTAGTTTTACAGGACTTGGTGAATCCTGTCCATTCCAATTCCCCTAGAGATCCGCTATCGAAGCGTGATGTTGTAGTACTTTTGCAATAATTCTTTCTGAATGATTACATCCTCGGTATAACGCTTATCTTGGTCGCTATTTTTCACCCGAAAGTGGAACTGATCCGGAGAGAGTTGACCTCTCTGCTCCTCCCATGATTTTAAATTTAGCAATTCCATTCTAGGGGTAGGCAATAACGGAATCCCGTGGCGGAAAAACAATAATCCTATAGCGACATCGTCTGGCTGCTGCATCCGCAATAACTCCTTTTTTTTCTTGATCAGGATTTTTGCTGTGTCCGTAGACATAATAAACCCTGCTCCCGACCCAAAATACAAACGCAATTCGCATAGATACGGCACGGCAGCGTAGCACTGATTGCGAGGAAGCGTTTCTAAAAATTCTAAAAGAACAGGGAATACGTAAAATGAAGACAAGTTGGTCCTTAAGACATAATCGAACTCGTCCAGCCTTTCTGCCAAACATTCCAAAGAAAAGACTGTTTTTTGCAATATCCCAGGCTCCAAGCACTCTTTCCCTTTGCACCAGATGACGTCCCCTTGGATTTCATAAGGCGCTCTCAACTCCGGATCCGATCTAATAAAATAGGCCTCGACATGTCTCGGATCTAGGTGCATGTAGGCCCTCCACACCTTTTGAAATTCGATGTAAACAGGCTGATCGTCCGAAGCAATGACGAGAACAAGAACTTTGATCTCCCGTTCTGCACAGAGAGTAGAAACCATAAAAAAGAAACAGAGGGAAAAAGTTACAAAATTTTTCACCAAGACCTCATAGAAAAAGTTAACGTTGTAAAGAATCTGAAGAAATCTTGTCCACATATATCAACCTACTTCCACCCTTTTCCTTTTATCCCCTCTCCTCTATGATATCTTCTCATGGAACAACTCAATCCAGAACAATCCCTCGCCGTCAATCACGTCGAAGGACCCATGCTGGTCTTGGCAGGCGCGGGCTCCGGCAAGACCCGCGTTGTCACCTATCGCATTGTTCACCTCCTTGAACTTGGGGTCCCTCCCTCTGAAATTTTGGCCGTCACGTTCACGAACAAAGCCGCCGAAGAAATGCGCCACCGGATCCGCAAATTGAGCAACGCCTATGTGCTCGCCTCCACCTTTCACAGCCTCTGCGCCCGCATCTTGAGAGAATCCATTGCGTTCTTGGGTTATTCCCGGGAATTCACCATCTACGACGAAGAAGACAGCGAAAAACTCCTCAAAGAATGTTTTGCCGCTCTCAACATCAAAGATGAAAAGGGGCTGCTGAAATCGGCAAAG
>JABDEH010000073.1:3902-4888 GCA_013287215.1 Chlamydiota bacterium | reverse complement strand
CTCCGTTACTCCTTAAACGTGTAGATGAATTAATCAGGCCTTGCCATCCGCTTCTTCAAGAAGAGGATGAGGTCTATTATCTAGGAGAATACACCGTTGGTGCTAAAAGTGGGCATAGCCCCATTAACCAGATGATTTTTAATTACAAAAAAGGCGTTGAGCGCAAAGGAAGCCCAGATTGGGGATACAAGAGTCAAGCGATCGAGAGTGTGGCAAAGTTATTTCATGGGTCAATTCTTAATACTGTTGATCTTTATGGAAGAAGTAAGCAGGCAATCTTAGTCCCAGTTCCTCCATCTCAAGCAAAAGATTCTTCTGCGTATGACGATCGAAATCATCGAATGCTTAAGATGTTTGCCCCAGAGGGTGATGTTCGAGAACTCATCCTGCAAAAGGAATCCAGGGCCTCATTGCATAGCACAAAAAATCAACCGAGATCACACAAGGAGCTTCTAAATAATTATTGTTTAAACAAAGAACTTCCTATTCAGGAAAAACCCACTGAGATTTGGTTGTTTGACGACCTTCTTATTAAAGGTACTCATTTCAGAGCCGCGAAGGAATTTTTTCAGGAATTGTTTCCCGATGTTCCCGTAGTTGGATTTTTTATCGCCAGAGGGACATCCCTTATGAAGGATCCCTAAGAAAAATTTACCCGAGTTCCTCATGAACCAATCCGCATTCATCGAAAAGTTCACACTGCTCCCAACTCAATCCGGCCCTCTCTCAGGCCTCTCTTTTGCTGTTAAAGACTTTATCGATGTGCAACATTATGTCACGGGATGCGGCAATCTTGTGTGGAAATCTTCTCACGAGAAGGCGGAAAAAAATGCAGACTGCGTTGACAAGCTTCTTTTAGCCGGCGCTCAGTGCCTGGGAAAAACGGTGTGCGATGAGATGGGGTTTAGTCTTTCCGGAAAAAACTTCTTTTACGCGGATGGCCCCTTTATCCTGAAATTTTTTCGGCCATGAAAGACCCGGATTCA
>JABDEH010000073.1:0-3892 GCA_013287215.1 Chlamydiota bacterium | reverse complement strand
ATGCTCCCTTAGCGGTCCCTGGCGGATCATCCAGCGGATCCGCTTCTGCGGTCGCTGCAGGGCTCGTTGACTTTTCTTTGGGGACAGATACCGCGGGTTCCGTACGCGTGCCTGCCAGCAATTGCGGCATCTATGGCATGCGGCCCTCTCAGGGGATTTTATCTATGGAAGGCGTTGTGCCTTGCTCCCCCTCTTTTGACACGGTGGGCCTCTTTGCCAATTCTCAGGAAATCTTGTCCAGAGCGGCCGCCGTTTTGTTCAATCTCAACTCAGCAGAGCGGAACCTGCCAAAAACAGTCTATGTGTTGGAAGATGCGTTTGAATTGCTGACGCCTGCTGTAAGGAAAGCTTTTCAAATGCCTCTACAAGCTCTGAAGAACGGCCCTCATCGGGTTGAGACGATCCGCCTTTCAACGATTTTGGGAATGGAAGAAGATCAAGCGCTTGAGGCGTGTTTTGAGGTGCACGGCCTTTTGAAAAATATCGAGGTGTGGAAAAACCTAGGCAACTGGGCAAAGAATAAGCAGTTTCCCTTTAGCGATCCCATTAAACAATCGTTTGAATCTATCGCGCGCATTGATCCGGCGATTGCCTTGCACAAGCTGCCTCTCCGTCATCAGATGCAAGAGAAACTCAATGCTTTTTTGGGAAGCTCGAACGTGATCTGTATCCCCACGGCGTCTGAACCGGCGCCTCTTCTCTCGGTATCGCGAGAAGAGCTAAAGCACCGTCAATATAGCAAGAAGACGTTGTCCCTTTGTTCGATCGCCTGTATCGGAAATTTGCCGCAAGTGACCGTTCCTTGTCTCAAAATAGACGGTTGTCCCTTGGGCTCGTCTTTTCTCATGTCGACCCAAAATGATGCGGCTCTTCTTTCTTTTGTCGCGGCTATTCGCTGATCTGTCATCTCGCTATCTGATACTCAATGAGATATGGCGCATTACATCGATCTTTTACATTGTTTAAGTCGTCGATCCACATTTTTGGATTCGGTACTAACCCGCTGCTTTTCTAGAGTCCTAGGATCCGATCGTAACCTGATTTATAGTCTTCTTTTTTTCCTTCTTCCAAAAATTAAGTAGAGACCAATCTCGATCCTCCGTCAAGGGGAATGATCGCGCCATTGATCATATTCGCAGCGTCGCTCGCCAGAAATACTGCCAGCGGGGCAATATCTGTTGCCTTCAAAAGCCTTTTTTGAGGCATTTTAGCAATCAATTTTTCCCGCATTTTAGCATGTCTCTCATCCCCTTTCACAAATTCGAGAAATTTCGTCTCTGCTGAGGGAGGACACCTCAATGCGAAGTGATCGAATTTCTGTGAGTAGTTCTTCGTAACTGGTGTTCATGCTCTTCTAGCTTAGCATGATGAAGAATATTATTCAAAAAAAATTATTACACCAGTCAAATCTCATCCACTATTTTCATTTTCAGTGGGTCTTGCGAGACCCACTGAACAAATACGGTTGATATCAATACAATTCGCGCTTGGCTAGGGCATGTTTCCATTAACACAACGAACATCTACGTCGAAGTAGATCTCGAAATGAAGGCCAAGGCTCTGGCGTGTTGTGAAGTGATCGACAAGAAGACGAAAAAGCGGTGGAAAGAAGACTGGAATTTAATGGATTTTTTGAACTCTTTGTGAGAGAATCGCTTTCAAATATTGAGAGCAAAAGATGTCAGAAGGGTATAGAAAACCTAATTCCTCAGAGGAGAATAATAAATTTTTAGAAAAACTTTTACAGAATTTTTCTTTAAATCTTGAAAGCGTCTTTTTAACAGAAAGATCGTTTGTTGAGGTAATCGGCAAAGGAAAAATCAGTTATGAGCTTGGAATACCCGATTTATTAAAGAATGAAAGGGAAGAGATTCAAGAATGTTTACGAAAAAACAAGGCTATTGACGAAAACGAAATTAGAGCATTTATTGACGATTTGGAAAATGAAATCGGTAAAAAATTAGAACCTGGATTATCTCCAGAAATTATCTTACAAACTACGAAAGACAACCTAGAATCCTATCCATTTGTAGATCTTCTTAAACCGGTTGAAAGTAAAATTATAAGGCACGCCCAAGAGTTGAAAAAGGCTGAAAATTATACGGCATTTCTTAAAGCAATGCGCGAAGATTCAACAATCCGTTTTGTTTTAGATGTTGTTAACTTAGAAGGAATTTCACCAAAGCATACCCAACAAGCTCTGAAATGTATCGATGACATTCTAAAAACTATTATATTAAAATATAGAAACTCGGAAATTTTGAAGTCGAATCTTGTTTTGGTGATGGCTGGCTTAAAAAAGCACGCCGAAGCCGAACTCAAGAGAGGTCAGCCTGGGAAAAAGCCATTAATTCGAGTATTTGATGATAGAGCTGATGGTGAGCTGGGATATTATTCTTTAGTGGGAAGGTCCATCAATCCTGTTACGGTGATTCTTTCTGAAAAACAAACGACAGTAGAAGATCGGCTAATATACAACTTCAAAGGTATGGGAGAGATCGGTAAGTATCACCCTCTCAAAGCAATTTTCGGAAGAATTATCAATGTAGATTTTGTAACCTTATCCTACGAGGAAACTCTAACAGGCAAGTTCATTAACGAAAAGTTTCGAGATTCATCTGGAAATCGATTAGAGTTTTTCAAAACTGAACTAGCTTTTTAGCTGATTTTACTCCGTCTATTTATGTTGTGTAGAAACCGAAATTTTTCGAGAATTTAGCTGTATGAGAAGAAATGAACGCAACATAAATTGCTACGCAACATATGAGCTTAAAGTAGGAGAATTTGTCCCTGAATTCATGGGAAAAATGCAATTTTATCTCACTGTTCTTGATGACAAGGTAAGAATGAAGGATGAGAGTCCTTCAATAGGGATCATTCTATGCAAAGAAAAAGATCGAACTATTGTTGAGTATGCCTTGAAGGAGGCTAATAAGCCGATTGGAGTAGCAACGTATCAAATGTTTAGGGAACTTCCGAAAGAACTGCAAAACGAGTTGCCCTCGCCTGAACAGATTGCTCGTTTGCTTGAATACATCAATGAAAAAGAGATCAAGAATGATACGCAAAACACACCGAATTAGCTGAACGCCTTTCATCACGGCCCTGAAGGGCCGTGTTTTCCGGCGTAATGGGATAAATTTCGCAAAGCGGACTTATATGAGGCTTATACCGCAATCCCTTGTCAAGAATATCGCTTCGCGATATATCGGATAAACCAAGGAGAACAGCATGTCAAATCAAAAGAGAGCTTACGAGCCCCTGACTTCCCAAAACGCGGCGCTCGTCCTCGTCGACCATCAGGTCGGCCTCATGACGGGCGTCCGTGACTATTCGACCGGCGAATTGAAACATAACGTGGTGGCTCTGGCCAGAGCTGCAAAAGCATTGAAACTGCCGATCATCGTGACTACGACAGCGCGCGACAGCATGTGGGGTCCGACATTCCCTGAACTCGTGGAGGCGCTGCCGGGCATCGAGATCATCGACCGTTCGTCGGTTAACGCATTCGACGACGCACGGGTGGCTCGCGCAATCGAGGCGACCGGTCGCAAAAAGCTGATTTTCGCCGGCATCTCGCTCGAAGTCTGTGCGGCTTTCCCAGCGATCGCAGCCGTGGGTAAGGGTCTCGACGCCTATGTAGCGGTCGACGCTTCAGGAACATTCAGCGAGACCAAGCGGCACGTTGGACTCCTGCGCATGCTGCAGGCGGGTGTTATTGTATCGGACTACGCAACCTTGATGGTGGAAATCCTGAAGGATAATGCGCGCCCGGAGGCAGGCGAGGTCTACACGGCCATGGACATGCCCTGGGCCACACTTGTCGGTCAGATTGCCCAGGCCTACGGGAAGTGAAGCCGCCTGCGTGCGGCGGGCTTCTACCTTTTCCACC
>JABDEH010000072.1 GCA_013287215.1 Chlamydiota bacterium | reverse complement strand
AGTATTTCACGATCTTTCATAAGTTCTAGGGTCATCGTCGTTTTACCAGCCCCATTCGGGCCAGCGACCATGAGAATTTTCTTTGCCATGCACCAATTCCTATAAAAAAGCTACCACAACGGAGAAGGATATAGAAGCTGTCCTTGCGACAGAACATAGCAGTGAAACGATTTAAGGTTTAAGGAAAACTACACCTTGGAAACAAAAAAGGCACTTTTTAGCTGATGCTAAAAGTGCCCTATTTCGATGGACAAACTCCGGGTGCAAGGCTCGAACTTGCGACCAATGGATTAACAGTCCACTGCTCTACCACTGAGCTAACCCGGAATAGAAAGGTCAGATTCTAAGCAAGCCTTTATTTAAATGCAACGGGCATGATAAGTTTCCTGAAATGGACGAACTCTTTGGGTATATAGAAAATATTGTCTTTACGGAAGAGAACAAAGGGTTCACCGTCGCCAGGCTCAAGGAACCGCGCAGGGCCGAGCTCATCTGCATTGTGGGCACGATGCCCGCTATTCAGCCGGGAGAATCGATCCGGTGCCAAGGCGTCTGGAAGAACCACCCCCAGCACGGCAGGCAGTTTGAGGTGGCTTCCTTTGAGCTGCAGGCCCCTTCCGATTTGCTCGGCATCCAAAAATATCTTGAATCGGGCATGATCAAGGGCATCGGCCCTGTCTACGCAGAGCGGATTGTCAAAACTTTTGGGCTCGACACGCTGACGATTATCGACACGACACCGGACCGGCTCTTTGAAGTCCCCGGCATCGGCAATAAGCGGGTCGAAAAGATCCAGAGCTGCTGGTCGCAGCAGCGCTCGATCCGCGAGGTGATGGTCTTTTTAAGAAAACATGGGGTCAGCCCCGCCTTTGCCCAAAAGATCTACAAGGCCTACGGCGATCAGAGCATCGAGAAAGTCAAGAACAACCCTTACGCGCTGGCCAAAGACATTTTTGGCATCGGCTTTAAGAGCGCCGACCATATTGCGCAAGGGCTGGGCATTCCGAAGAATTCTGCGCTCAGGATCAATGCGGGCATTGAGCATGTGCTCTGGGAGCTGTCAAACGAGGGAAATGTGTGCTATCCGCAAACGGAGTTTCTTCCCGAAGCCCAAGAAATCTTGGATGTCGATACGGCCTCTATTCAGAAGCAGCTCGAGGCGCTGATCTTAGAGAAAGAGATCATCCGCGAAGAGGACTTGATCTGGGTAAAGCCGCTCTATTTGGGAGAGCTGGGAATAGCGCGGGAGCTGGCGCGTATTGATCAGCATATGAGCGCGCTGAGACAGGTGCATGTGGAAAAAGCGCTCGAGTGGGTGCAAAAACTTCTTAAGCTTGAGCTCGCCAAAGAGCAGAAGGAAGCGGTCGCCTCGGCGCTGCAGGATAAAATCCACATTATCACCGGCGGCCCGGGAACGGGAAAGAGCACGATCACCCGGGCGATCTTGGCCATCACCGAAAAACTCACGAGCCGGATTCTGCTGGCGGCGCCGACGGGGCGCGCAGCCAAGCGGATGTCGGAGATCACCGGTAAAAAGGCTTTCACAATCCATGCGCTTTTAGAGATGGACTTCAAGTCGGGCGGCTTCAAGAGAAAAAAAGAGAACCCCCTCGAGTGCGATCTACTGATCATCGACGAAGCGAGCATGATCGACACGCTGCTGATGAACAATCTGCTGAAAGCGGTCCCCAATGGCGCGCGGGTGATCTTTATTGGGGATATCGATCAGCTGCCGAGCGTGGGTCCCGGCAACGTGCTCAAAGATATGATCTCGTCTGAGCGGATCAAGGTAACACAGCTGAAACAGATTTTCCGGCAAGCGGCGGGCTCGCGGATTGTGACCAACGCCCACAAGGTCAACCAAGGGATCTTCCCTGATATCTCCACGCAATCGCGGAGCGACTTTGTCTACCTCGAGGAGGAGACGCCTGAAGAGATCTTGGATACGATTGTAGGCCTTGTGAAAACACGGCTGCCCAAGGCCTATCGGTTCCACCGTTTTGACGACATTCAGGTGCTCTCACCGATGAAGCGAGGCGTCATCGGTGTCGAAAATATCAACCTCGTCCTGCAGCAGGCCCTCAATCCGAGCCCGACTCCCCTATTCCGCATGGGGCGCGCGTTTCATATTGGCGATAAGGTGATGCAGATCCGGAATAACTACACGAAGAACGTCTATAACGGCGATGTGGGAAAAATTGTGGCGATCGACATGACGGACCAAGAGATCGCGGTGGTCTTTGATGAGCGGACGGTGCCCTATGAATTTTCAGAGATCGACGAGCTCGTTTTGGCCTATGCGGTGTCGATCCACAAGTATCAGGGCAGCGAGTGCCCCTGCATCATCATTCCGATCCACACTTCCCACTTTAAGCTCCTCTGCAGAAATCTGCTCTACACCGGGATCACGCGGGGGAAAAAACTGGTGGTGCTGGTTGGGACAAAAAAGGCCATTGGCATTGCGGTCGGCAATGACGATGTGAAAAAGCGCTATACAGGTCTTTCTGCAACAATCAAGAAGGTGTTTGGATGATTCATACAATCGTTCTACTTGCCGCCCTGCTCAATGCTCCTCCGGCGTTCAACCCGCCTACCGACACGGCCCTCCTGACGGCGATCGGGATCATGGACCAAAAATATCCCAAAAAAGGAGCCCTGATCACAAAAGAACGCGCGCAGCTTGCAAGTCCGATTTTTGACCATGAGCTTGCCGCGATGCAAGTGGTTCCCTGCCCAAATCCTAGCGATTTCATCCTGTCCGCAACGCAAATCCCGAGCTATTTTCTAAATCCTTTGCGCTCCGGCCCTTCACAGGCTTCTTATTCGCCCAATTTCTACAGCTACGATCCGTGCAGCCCAAATTTTAAACAGTTTTGGGTCGATTTTGCCAATCGGACGCTGGGCGGCGGTTGTTTTACTGAGGGCTTTGTCCAGGAAGAGATCATGGTCTGTGAAATTCCAAGCTTTGCCGCGGCGATCGCAGCAAACCAAGATCCCAAGCGGCCCGGCTGGTGCGCCCTCGTGACGCGCGCAGGAGGATCCAATAGCAGCCGGGTCCTTCTGGGCAATCCCACTCCCTGGCTCTTCGAGGGCATCACCCGCACCTTGAATGTCGTCAATTGTTACGGCAGCCAGTTCGACACTTTCCCGCTGCAGCAGATCCTCATGGACGCCCTCCCCGTCAATCAGCCTAATCTCAACATTCTTGCAATGTCAGCCCCGCGTCTACAGAGTAAGACCCTTCCTGAGCAAACAAATATCAATACGATCCGAGATCTTTTCAATACGGCCTATGCGGGATTTATCCTTGCCATGCAGTCGGCAGCCCAAGACAAAAAGCAGTGCCTGATCAACACGGGGCCGATCGGCGCCGGGCTGTTCAACAACAATAAGATTGTTGTCTATCTCGCTCAGCGCTTAGCTGCCCACCAACTCGATATCGCGATCAATTTCTATGCCTATGACAATACCGCAGTGCAACTGGGAGAGAAGATCTTCGGGGAGCTGATCCAAACTACCTCCGCAGGTTCGCCCCTAAGCACCGCCTTGGCCAACCTCCAAGTACTGGCAAGTAAAGAAATTCACTAAAATTCTTGACAACCACAATTTTTTTATTGATATTGGATCGTGGAGGAAATCAACTATGCATATCAAATTTGTCCCTCTCGCTTTATTAGTCGCCGCTGCAGCCAATCTTTTTGGCGATTCATCTGCTCCTTATCGATGCCAAATGTCGGGAAACGAACTAGAGGCAGATATCATCGTAGTAGGCGGCGGAGCCGCAGGTTGCGTCCTGATGAACCAGCTCTCGGAGAATGGTCTCTTTTCAGTCATAGGAATAGAGGGGGGAGAAAATTTAACCAGTGATGCGGCCATAGAGGCTGTGGGCCTCCCGGCGCTCCTATTGGCCGGGACAGGACGAGCCAAGTATTTTTGGCCGGGATGGAATCAAACCGTACCGATGCCAGGGCTCAATGGGCGATCAAGTGATTGGACAACAGGCATGGTGCTCGGCGGCGGGGCATCCATTAACGGATTATACTATGGCCGCGGCTCGAACGCCGTATACTCGCGTTGGGAAGGAATTTCCGGCAGCAGCAATTGGAGTCTGGACAATATTCTGGCGACCTTCAACGCTCTTGAGAACTACCAAGGGTTGACAATCACACCCGGGGCGCGAGGAACCAATGGCGCTCTCAGCGTGCTGCAGACCCCTACGATATCGGATCTAACAAGGGACATTCTGCTGCCCGCGACAATGGCGGCGTTTCCCGGAATACCACTGGTGAATGACTATAATGATCCGAGTGTGGAGAATTGCTTAGACCCACGTTCGCAGTGGTTTATTGACCCTACGGGTACCCAGAGAGCGAGCAGTGCGACAGCCTATCTAGACAGCACGGTGATGACGCCGGAAGGTCAAGGAGTGAATGGACACAAACTGTTTATGCTCTTCGATGCGGTAGCCGTGAAAATACTATTCGACAAACATGGGAGCGCCAAAAAAGTAAGATATATGCAGAATGGTAAGCTCTTTGAAGCGCGAGCTCGGAAAGCCGTTGTTTTAGCGGCTGGCTTCAACAGTAGCAAATTGCTGCAGCTTTCAGGGATAGGTCCGTCGGAAACGTTAAAGAATGCAGGGATCAAGCCCGTTTTCATCAATGAGAACGTCGGACAATCTCTCCAAAATCATCCACTCATCTTCATTGCGATGCTAGCAGATCCCGCAAATAACGGTATACCTGCTGGAGCGACGTACGCGTTTACGATCCATAGTGTCTACTTGCCGGTAACGACCGGTAGCGCCAGCGACCCGCGTATGCTACAGATTTTGTTCGAATACGTCCCTGGCCCAAATCCACTCGTTATCTTTGGCTTTGAGCTTTTGAACCCGCTGAGTGAAGGGAGTGTCAACATCCAAAGTGACAACGCATTTCAAATCGCCGCAGCGGACGACGGCTTTTACCAAGATCCTGCAGCCACAGACCTGACGAATATGAAGAATGCCGTCCAGGTCTATATTCAAGC
>JABDEH010000071.1 GCA_013287215.1 Chlamydiota bacterium | reverse complement strand
CAAGAAATAAGGAATACTGGAAAAATTGCATCCGTTGACGTTATTTCTCGCTCTTTCATTATCTTCCCTATATCAATATATGCCACTATTCCGCTCGCTAATACTGCAATTGCCGAAGCTTTGTGCGGACAAAAGTGCCGGTCTGCAATGGTGCATATAGTACGATAACGCTCCATGTTCTGCCCATAGACCAGGTTCCACGCGCTATCGGCAGCTTGGCTTACCCCGCCTCGAATATAATTTGCAATTCCTTGGATTGTCATCTGGTTGCTCTCTGGTTAATCATTAAATACGCGCGTCATTTGACCCTTGTGCGGGTCGCTAAGGAAACTACGAGTGCCCCGAGCTTACCATCACACGATGTGTAATAAGACATCCTAGTCCTAACAATAGACTGTAAATGCCAAGATGGGTTTGGATAAACTGCTTTTCACTATCACCCCCAGGTACTCCCGGCAAGGGTACTCCCGTTAAGGCAATTACTCCAAATATTATATAAGCGACTGCACTGATCTTCATAGCAGTTACAAACTCAGGGAGTCGGGATCTGAATGCATCGGCTGCAAGATCCTCTTGTGTCGCGATCGCGTGGGATTCCCCACCTTGATTGGACTTTGAAACGATTCTTAATGTCATAAAACTCTCCTTTTTATTGATTTTATTAATTACACCGAAAGTTAAAAACTAATTATAATTATAGCTGGTTTCTTTTTAAAAGTAAAGATTTAATTGTGTTTTGAAAAACATGAGTGTTAAATAAAATCTTGAATCGTCTGCGGTCAAAGGAATTCTATTATCAGCTTGTGCGATTTTGGCAATCCCTCTATGATGGGGGGTAAATATGACGAAAAGAAAAACATCCCCCTCGAAAGAAAATATCCCTCAAAAACAGTACGACAACTTCAGTAAAGTTATCCTTCAATTCCTCAGCGGCCGCAGCTATGAGCCGATGGGACAAGCCGCTCTTTTTAAACGCTTAAACATCCCTCCGCAGTTCCACGACCTGTGCAAACAGATCATGACTGATCTTTTGCGCGATGATCTCATCGTGGTGAACAAGAAACAGTTCTCTCTGAAGGTGGCCAAGCAGGAAACGATCACGGGAACGCTCCGGGTCCACACGCGGGGTTTTGGATTTCTGGTCGCCGACCACCCATCGGAGGCGTCGCAAGACATTTTCATCCCTAAGCACTTGACGGACGGCGCGGTCGACGGAGACCGTGTTGAGGTGATCGTCGATCCTGACTCGCAATCGGAAAAAGGTCCTGAGGGGCGCGTGGCGTCGATCTTGAAGCGGGGCCGCACCCATTTGGCGGGCACGGTCCACCACTTTGGGCGGAAGGGCGAAATGGTCGTCTATGTGCCGCTCTTGGGAAGCACGAAGCCTGCGATTGTGAGGGCTCCCGATGACACCCCGCTGAATGTCGGAGACCGGATCATCATGAAGGTGGTGGAGTGGGGCTCGATGCAGAAAGAGACGGTGTGCGAGCTGTCGCATGTCATCGGCAATATCGACAATCCTGCGATCGATAACAGGGCCGCAATCGAAGAGTTTGATCTGCATAATATTTTCCCGAAAAAGGCGATTGATGAGGCGCTGAGCTTCGGCGATGAGGTGGCGAAGGCAGACCTGAAGGGCAGGGAAGATTTTACCAATGTGGAAACGTTCACGATCGATCCTGACACTGCCAAAGATTTTGACGATGCGCTCTCGTTGCAAAAAGATGAAAACGGCAACTACCTCCTGATCGTGCATATTGCCGACGTGGCCCATTATGTGAAGCCGGGTTCCTATTTGGATGAGGAGGCGGCGGTGCGCTGCAACTCGACCTATTTTCCCGGTTTCTGCTTGCCGATGCTCCCGGAAGAACTTTCTAACAATCTGTGCAGTCTGAAAGCCAAGGTCATCCGTTTAACAGTCTCTGTGGCCATGATGTTCGATAAGGAAGGAACGCTGACCAACCACCGAGTTCTCCGCGCCTACATCAAGAGCGCGAAGCGGTTCACCTACGAAGAGGCCTTTGCGGTCATCGAAGGGAAGAAAAAGAGCCCTTATGCAAAGACGCTCCATTTGATGGTCGAGCTGTGCAAGCTGCTCAAGAAAAAACGGTATGAGCGGGGCAGCATCGACTTTGCTCTCTCGGATACGTTTGTGGAGGTCAATGACAAGGGGGAGCCGATCGGCATCAAGACGGTGGAGTATGACGTTTCCCACCAGCTGGTCGAAGAGTTCATGCTCAAGGCGAACGAGGTGGTCGCCAAACATCTCACCGATGCGAAAAAACCGGTCCTCTACCGGGTCCACGAAGAGCCCGCCGAGGAAAACTTCCAAGACTTTTTAGCCCTTGCTAGGTTTTTAGGATTTGCGCTCCCCGCGGAGCCGAAGACAAAAGATCTCCAGAAGCTGTTTGAAGCGGCAAAAAACACGCCGTTTGCGCACCAGCTCTCGGTCGGCTTTATTCGAAGTATGAAGCTCGCCTGTTATTCACCTGAGAATATCGGCCACTATGGCCTTTCGCTCGAGCACTACTGCCACTTCACGAGCCCCATCCGGAGGTACACCGACCTGATCACCGAAAGGCTTCTCTTTAACGAAGAGCCGAAAGATCTCGATCCGGAAAAAATCGCGCTGAACTGCTCTGATCAAGAGCGGGTCAGCTTTAAGGCGGAGTCGAGTGTGAAGCTCCTCAAGAAGCTGCGCCTGATGCAAAAATACTTTCAGGAAGATCCGCTCAGGATCTACCCTGTGGTCGTCACCAAGGTCAAACCGTTCGGGCTATTCTTTGAGATGCCGCAAATCGCGCTGGAAGGGTTCTTGCACATCTCAGAGCTCGGCAATGATTATTTCTATCATAATCCCGAGCGCAACAACCTCACGGGCCGCAGCACCGGCAGAATCCTCTCCTTGGGGGATACGATCAATGTTGCCCTCATGTCCATCGACTGCATCCTTCTGGAAACGAAATGGATGATCAAAAAATAACCCCTGAAACGCTCGATAAAATTTTAGTGCAGGCGGAAGAGGCCGAAGAGCAGCCTCCCCTGCCGCCCGGTGGCATCCCTAAGCAATGGGTGCCGGGGTGGATCCGCCTGCCGGCCTGCGTGCTGGCCCTGCCGTGGATCTTGTTTGACTTATATCTCCAAAAGCTCGCCGCGCTGATCATCCGGCCGCCGCATCGCAAAGATGGAAAATGCCTAAAACGGGGCAATTGCTGCCACTTCATTTTGATCCCCGAGCCCAAGGGGCTGCTCGGGAGGCTGAACTTTTTCTTCAACACGCAGATCTACGGATTTTATCCCCGCTACTCGGAGCCTTATGAGTATGACGGCATGCGCGTGGCGGTCATGGGCTGCCGCTACCTCGAAAAAGATGGCAGCTGCGGCAACTACCGTTTGCGGCCTGTCGTCTGCCGCAAGTGGCCGATGATTGAGATTTTTGGCACGCCGCGCATCTTAAAAGGCTGCGGATTTCGGGCCGTGCCTAGGGAGGCCCCAAAAACTAAAAAGTCTCCTCTGGACATCTTACAGTAAAAATCGTTTCCTCTTGAAATTTGCTCTCAAACCCTCATAATGAGGTTATGAAAAAGTACTTCATCACCGGCCTCGTGATCTTGCTCCCCGTCGCGGTCACATGCGCCGTTTTAATTTTCATCATCAATCTCCTCACCGCCCCATTCATCGACTTGGCGGCCTCCTTTCTCTCTCACTTCCACATTACCAATACAGGATTTCTGTTCTTCACGCCGCAGGAAGTGCTCCAATACGGCAGCCAGATCCTCATCCTCGCCCTGATCTTTGCCTTTACGATTTTCTTAGGCATGATCGCCCGCTGGTTCTTTTTTACAACCCTTTTAAAGATCAGCGATCGCATCCTTCACAGGATCCCGCTCGTCAACACCGTCTACAAAACGACTCAAGATATCATCCGCACGCTCTTTGTCTCCGATAGAGAATCTTTCAAACAGGTCGTCATCGTTCCATTTCCTGATGAAAACACCTATACGCTCGGCCTCGTTGCCCGGGACGCCCCGGAAGTTTGCTCACGGGCGGCCCAGGATGATCTCATCACCGTCCTAGTCCCCACAACGCCAAATCCGACGACAGGATTTTTACTCATGTGCAAACGGAGCGATCTAACGTTCGTCGATATGGCCACAGAAGATGCGATTAAGTATGTAGTTTCCTGCGGAGTGATTGTCCCTGAACCCAAGGTCAAAAGAAGAAGAAAATGAAGAAATACTTTTTTACAGGTCTGATCACCCTCCTGCCCATCGCGCTCACTCTTCTGATCATCCGCTACCTCTTTGACCTCTTCACCGACCCCTTTATGCGCCCCATTGAGCACATTTTGACCCATCTCAACTTGAATGCGACCCAGCACCAAATCCTCCTCGTCTTACTCAGCCGGCTGATCGTTCTGATCCTCCTCGTCCTCTTTATTTTAGGCCTCGGCTACCTCGCGCAAAAATTCTTTGTCCAGTCGCTCGTCCGCCTGACTCAAGCGATCCTTTTAAAAATCCCTTTCGTTAAAACGATCTACCGGCTCACCAAGGACATCACCAAGGCGGTCTTTTCCCAGGAAAATAAAACTTTCAAGTCCACCGTGCTCATGCCGTTCCCCAATGAAAATTCGCACGTCCTCGCCTTCATTACCGGCAATGTGCCCCCCGATCTAAAGGTCTACATCCCCAATGCAGACCTCTCCGTCTTTGTCCCCACCGCGCCCCATCCCATTTCGGGTTACCTGCTCCTCGTCCCCAAAGACAGGGTCATCCCTGTCGACGTGTCGGTCGAAGATACATTTAAATATTTAATCTCCTGCGGCGTCATCCTCCCCGGAGAGAAACCCCCAGCTGCACACCATGAAACCTAATCTTATCCTTCTTCAAGTCAAAGACCCTGCGGCCAAACTGCAAAAAATCTGCGCCGCCGCCCTCCATCACTTTTCACAAAATGAGCCGCTCTGGATCTTAGTCCCTGATAAAAATGCGCAGGATTTCGTGGACGCCCTCCTCTGGCGCCTGCCCGAAGAGAGCTTTTTGCCCCACGGCAGCCCTACCGACCTGATCACGATTTCCACTCAAAAACCGATCGACACGCCCCATGTGTTCAACCTTCTTTCCCTCCCCTATCTAGAGGACGCCAAGACCC
>JABDEH010000070.1 GCA_013287215.1 Chlamydiota bacterium | reverse complement strand
GCATTTGGATGCAATTTTCTATCTCTTTATAGGACAAGGACATCTCGTCAGTGATGAGCGCGGTTTCTTTTCCAAACATCTCAAAGTGCATGCAAAAGTTCCATGTTAGGGTGAATGGCAAGAGGAAGATGGACACGGCCTCCTGAAAATACGAGGGGCGTTTCTAAGAGGTCTTCTTCCAAATAAGAATACGTATCAACGCCGATCGGAAGATCGGGCAGTCCAAGTAAGGGAACGAGGCGGGCGATTTGGTAGATGCCGATCCCGCTTTCAAAGGCCCCGCCGACAATGCAGGGAAGCTCCGTCTTAGGAAATGAGGAAGGGCCCCCGCGGAGCGTCGGTTTGAAGACAAGGGCTTTGGCGCGCGGAAAAGGGAAGTGGAAAAATTCATCGAGGGCGATCGGATGTTTGAAGTGGACGAGGTCTTCGGGGTTTTGCACCGGTTCTTCGATGTAATCGAACGCATCGCCTGCAAATAAGTCGAAAAAATCAAGCGTCCGCTTGAGTTCCCATTTGCGATTGATATCGATCCGGAGACGGAACTTGTCTTTCAGCGCGGAGACGACTTCAAAAGCTTCATTAGGACCTAAATGCCCAATTTTCACTTTCGCTGTGGTGAACCCATTCTGTTCCGCCTTGCCGGCCCGTTCCATGATCTGTTCGGGAGATCCCATAAAAAAAGCGCTGACGGGGACGCTGACCGGTTTTTCTAGCGGCGGGGCCTCGAGCATTTCTAGCGCGAACGCGACAGAAGGATAGAGAGGACCGCGCGGGCATCGTAGCTGATCGAGCGCCTCGGAGAGCGTTTCTTGGCTCCAACCCGGAAGGGGAGCAACCTCCGCCCACTGGCCCTTCTTGTGGAGGATGAGCCCTTCGCGAAAACTATTTTTGTAGTGATAGATTTTCATAGAAGCAGTCCAATGCAAAAGAGGAGCGTGTAGATGAGGGAGAGCAGGGCTGTTTTTTGAAAGAGGGCGTTGAGGAGATAGGGATCTTCATTTTTCCATACGGCGGCAGAGAGGGGAAAAGCGGGGAGGAGGGTGAGCAGCGCCAGCGCGGTGAAGGGCTGGTCTCTGAAGAAAAAAAGTGGGGTCAAGCATCCGGCGAGGATGACAAAAAGATATTCGGCCTTTCCAAACGTTCTTCCAAAACGGACGATGAGCGTTTTTTTGTTTGCGGTTCGATCTTCGGCGACATCGCGCAGATTGTTCAGGGCGAGCACGGCGGTGGCCAGAAATCCGGGAGCGAGGCCCGCGAGGAGCGCGTAGAATTGGAAGGTATGGGTTTGAAGGTAGTAGGTTCCGGCGGTGGCGACGGGGCCAAAAAAGATGAGGACGAAGAGATCTCCTAAGCCGACATAGGCGAGCGGAAACGGGCCGGCCGTATAGAGGAAGGCGAGCCCTAGCGACAAGAAGACTAAAAAGGCGATGGCGGCCCCGCCGACCCAGATCAAATAGGAGCCGGTCACGGCGGTGAGGGCAAAGGCCAGAAGGGTGGCCTTCCGGATTCCATAGAGGGTCATCAGCCCCGATTGCGTGACGCGCAGCGGCCCTTTACGCGCGGCGGTGTCGGCGCCCTTCAGGAAATCGAAATAATCGTTGGCCAAGTTGGCCGCAATTTGGATGCCGAGGGCGGTCAGTAAGGTAAAGAGGCATGTCAGCCCATGGAAGCTGTGCTCTTTGAAGGCTAAAAATGTCCCGATTAGGACAGGACAAAAACTGAGGACCAGGGTCTTGGGGCGGATGGCTAAAAACCAAATTTTCCATTGGGGTTGCATAGCTTCATGGCCTCTTGGGAAATTGCGCAAAGTTGGGAGGCCGTTTTTCTAAGTAGGCTTGATGACCCTCTTTTCCTTCTTCCGACATATAGTAAAGAAGCGTGGCGTTGCCGGCGAGCTCCTGCAGGCCGGTTTGACCGTCGCAATCGGCATTGAGGGCCGATTTGAGGCAGCGAAGCGCCAGCGGGGAGTGCTGGAGGATTTCTTTGCACCACGCAATTGTGGTTGCTTCAAGCTCTTCATAAGGGACAACGCAATTGATCATGCCCATGTCCAAAGCTTCCTGAGCAGTATATTGTCTGCAGAGAAACCAAATCTCGCGCGCTTTTTTTTGTCCTACCATGCGTGAGAGATAGCTGGCCCCAAAGCCTCCGTCAAATGAGCCGACGCGGGGACCGGTTTGCCCAAACTTGGAATGGTCGGCTGCAAGCGTGAGATCGCAAACGACATGCAAAACATGCCCGCCGCCGATCGCATATCCCGCGACCATGGCGACGACAGGTTTTGGGCAGGTGCGGATCTGCCGCTGAAAATCGAGCACGTTGAGCCGAGGCACTCCTTCATTGTCGACATAGCCGGCAGCGCCGCGGATCTTTTGATCGCCGCCGGAGCAAAAGGCCTCTTTGCCGGCGCCCGTCAAGATGATTACACCGATGGAAGGATCGTTTCTGGCATCGCTTAAGGCGTGAGACATTTCATCGACGGTGAGCGGGCGAAATGCGTTGCGGATATGAGGACGGTTGATGGTGATCTTCGCGATCGCATCCATCTTGTGATACAGAATATCGGTGTACTGTCCTGCTTCAATCCAGGCGGTTGGCGCAGCGTCTTGGGCATTTAGCGTGGAAGGCATGGGCAGCTCCTTTGTATGGGTTTTATTATACAAATTGCAAAACTAAGATTCAAGGCGTATACTCTTTGCACAAAAGGGAGGCTGCTCCATGTCTATAAAAGTTTCATCTGCATCGTGTGCTCCTTCCGCCTTTTCCCCTGTGGTTCCGTCGATTTCTGCGCTGGTTCTATTGGTGCTGAGTATTCTGAGAGGGGTCGGGGGAGCGAGCGCGCCCGGCGGTTTAATGAACAGGGCGACCTTGCTTCCCGTAAATTCTCACTGGGGAAAAAGAGGCATTGGGGATGAGTTTGCGATCATTAGCGCACCGGGGGATCAATACGATTCTACGACAGAAGGATTGGATGAGGGCTTTATCACAGTGTACGAGACCTCGGCCCCCGGCCCCTATGCCGATACTTGTGCTCAACTCTTTGATGATTTAGTTAATCCGGTGGGCGGTGTTTTCAAGGTTGCCGACAATGCTTCAGTGAACAATGTTGCCAACTGCGCGACCAAGTTGCCGGGCGGGGGATTTGCGATCGGATGGAGTCAAAACAACGGCTCAAACATCCCGGGAGGTGCTTTTTACAGAAGATTTTCCGCTTTTAGCCAAACGGGAGGGAAGGAGGTTCAAGCGAATATCTCTCCACTCAACGGACAATCGATTACGATTAATTCTCTAAATGGAAGCGCTGTGGCTCTCACGTATAGCGCTGTCGCGGCAACTCCTTATCTGCAGGGGCTATATTTCAGCGCAGAGGATGCAGCCATCGGAAACTTTACCGCTGCCGGCACCTCGGGTCCTTATGCTAGAGGTCTATCGACCGGAAATTTTGCCACTTGTTCTGTTCTTAATTTTGATGGTACGGAGATTTATCTGACCGTGACCGAGCCTTATGAAAATCAACCGTATACTGGGGAGACCGTCGCTTCGCTTATGAATCCCTCTAACTGTAAACACGCAGAAACGGGTGGCGGTTTTGTCGTTGTTTTCCAAAGCGCTGGGCAAAATGGGAACGGCTCCGATGTTTACGGAGTAAAATACCTTCTTTCTGGCCCAAAAAATGGAACCTCATTTCTTATCAATACGAATACGAACGGGACGCAGGGAAGCCCGAGCATGGTCGGATGGCCCGCCGGTTTTTTTGTTGTCTATGAGTGTTTCAATCCAAATACCCAATCTTTTGATGTTTGCGGCCAAGACTTTGATGCATCCACTCAAAAATTAAACCAAGAATTGGTCATTAACATTGAGCCGACTGGCATTACGATGCCCAACAAAGTCCGCCCTTCTGTTGCATTGTTTGCCAATTTGACTAAGGCCATCGTGACGTGGACAAGTGCCGCAAATGGAACGATGGGATTGGATATTCGAGGCATGATCTTTAGCGTTACTGATTCAGGACTTGTCCCGACTTTGCGGCTTCCCTCAAGCATCACTACATCCCCGAGTGCTGCCACGCTACCTCCACGCAGTAGTCAAATGAGCACTTTCACTTCCACAGCGTCACAGCCTCAGAGGAGTACGAGCAGTTCTTTAGCTACTTCTTCCTTCACCTCGGCGCGCACGAGCAGTCAGGGAGCCTCTCCTTCGTCCTCCTCGGCAATGGCTACATCGGGATCTTCATCTCCTCCGTTATCTCCGCATGCTTCCGCCTCAAATACGGGGTTGTTTGTGGGAATTGCGGCGGCTGTTGCTGTCGTTGCTTATGTGATCTTGGCAGGGGGCATTGTGTTCTGCCGTAGAAAAAGAAGACAACAGGAGGCGGCCAATTTCGCCCCAGTCTCCAGCCTTTCAACGAACTTCCGCTCATTTCGCAATAATGATATTCCACTGCAGGCGCGCTCTTCTTCCCAAGCTGAATCGCATTATGTAAGCTCTCAGATTGACACGCCTTATCAAGGGAAAGTGTTCTACGGTGTTGCTAGACCGGAGCAACAGGGTTACGGCATCGTCCAACCGCGCTCAGAACCGCAGTACGATATTCCCGAGCCAAGAGAGGCGCTCTATGATGTTCCTCAGATGGGGGGAGTTTCCCAAAATCAGCCGCACTATAATGCCGCAGAGTTCGCACCAGTGGAAGGTATGCCAGTTTATCCGGTGGCAAATACTGAACACCGGCCTGCGCGCAACCCCTACGAGGCGCCCGAATCAAACCTTACTTTTTAAAGAGGCAATTGCCTCTAAAGTTTTTCTTTATCCGTCCTCCGGCGGAAACCCGGCCCTTAAGGGCCGGGTATTTTCAAAAAGACGACTTGGGAGGGGTACGAAGCCCCTCCCAAGACGCAGTAACAATCCCCGGCCTTAAGGCCGGGGTTCACGCTTCCGAGTGCGTGTGGGAGCGGGTCGTGCCTTGAGAGATGATTTGTGGTGTTTTATCTTCTCCTTGCGAAAGCCTCCTCCTGATGACAGAGGGCCATAGGAAAAGAGAACTCCTCCGGGCGAGAGTCCTACCTGGCCTAATTGGAGACCATTTCCGCCACTTGCAGTTCCATAGAGATAATTTCCCGATACAACCAATTCTGCATGGGGCAGCGAACCTCCGAAAGATCCCCCATTGCCTGTGAAGTTAAAGAGCACAGAATAGAGGTTTGCGTTCGTATCGTATTGAAATACTACGCCATCGTTACTGCTTCCTCCGGTTGAGGCGGTTCCGTAAAGTAGATTC
>JABDEH010000069.1 GCA_013287215.1 Chlamydiota bacterium | reverse complement strand
TTGGAGGTTCAGCTCCTCAAGCCATTGTTCATTTTGGTAAAAGTCTCCATTGAGATGCGCGAGGCTGTGTTCATACATTCCCCGATTTTCATAGAGTTGCGGCAGGGTACTCGCGTCCGCCAAGTAAAGAATCCAAGCGAGTTTAATAAAGTCCTCTCTAACAATCGATTTTTTGCGCAGTCCTTCATAGGCTTCGTTCAACTTCGCATAAACTTCGTGGGGCCTTATTTTTTTCAAGAAACAGGCTCCAAAGAGACTGTTGATTTCGATGAGTTTGGCAACGATGTCTACCTGGTCCTGAGGAAGATGGCGAGCCAAAGCTGTGCGGACGCAAGCGGCAGACCTCTCTTCGTGCCCTTCGCGCTCGCAGGAAGTGCTTTCCTCTGTCGCTTTCCCGCTGTCGTGATAGAGGGCAGCTAAACGCAAGACTTTTCGGACCTCGGCAGGGTTCCAACCCGCCACTGCGATCCCGTCTGTTCTTAAGCCAAATCCTCCCAACCCGTAGCTTGGGGCCACGACATCCGCAGTATGTTGCCAGAGAGTGAGCCTTTGCGAAGGATCCAATTTTAGTCTTCCATGGTTATTGCTGATCTTGTTCCAGGTTTCCACGGGGATGCCAATAGCGAGGGCAGCGGTTTCTAGCCCTTGTGCGAATTCTGCGTCCGTTCCCTCAAGTAAAAGTTTTGGCAATTTTGTAGTTGAGGGGAGAGAAATACTCTTTTTCCATTCCGCGCGCAGCGTGCGGAGAAATTCGAGGGAGGTAAAATCGAGCCTTTGCAAGCGATCCACTTCCCAATAGGGACGGTAAACATTCGCATGCTCCGTGTGGACTGCCGTACGCGTACTGGCACCGGCGAGGTAGAGGACCCAAAGCAAGCGGTTAAAGTCTGCGTAGGATAGGACGGATGCGAATTCTTGATGCGCAGTCTTGAGCGTTGCATGCAGCTGTTGTAGGGTCAGCCTCCGCTTTAGCCCCGCAACATAGCCGTTGAAGAGATGCTGATGATGCACGAGACATTCAATGAGCTTCACTTCCTCATCTGAGAGTTTTAAAACCTTTTTCACAGGGTCCAAATCCGGGGTCAAAGCGGCTAATCGCAGGACCAACCGCACCCGTTCTTGACTCCAGTCTCCCACTTTAATCTCCGTCTGCAGGCCGAATCCTCCTCGGCCATAGAGGCGATGCTGCCCCACGATCCGATCGCTCATTTTTTGGAAAATAGTGAGCGGCTCGTCGCCTAAGCCGATGGCTTCATGCAGCGCAGCGAGTTCTCTTGCCAATTCCGCATGATTTGCGGTGGTGAGGAGTGCATACATTCTGGCGGGGTCGATTGTTTCACGGGCGTGCGAGAGATCGGTGTTTTTCGCAGCGCATCCTCTCAGAGCGTGGTAGTGTTCTGATGAAGCTTGGATCTGTTCTTGCGTACAAGAGGCAAGAGAGTTTTCCAAACCTGCTTCTCGATAATGGATTTTTACTTGGGCTGTGAGGAGGCAACGCAGACGATAGACCGTATCCGGGGGGAGGTTGCGCAGTTCTTCATGCCTGAGCGACCGAGCAACCTCTTCTATGCGTTGATCACTTTGGATGAGCAGGATATCGTGTTCATAGGCTTTGGGAAGCACGATAGCCTCCACACAGCGCATGGGTAGTCGGCTCTCTAATTGAAAGTGCCCCGCGCGATAACGAGCTTTTCCTCGCAGGTAAGCCTCTTCATAGTGTTTAGCTTTGAAAACGAAAAAGCAAGGACTCTTCGGGGCATTGGATGTGGCCTCTAGCGCCTCGCGCCCGAGCAATAAAGAGCAGAGTGTTTCCTCGCTGTGATATAGATTTCCCTCGGGAGGCAGGTGGGGATCGCTGATTGCAGCGATACGGTGTGAAGGACGAATTTCAGGATGTTTAGGGCTGTTCTGGCTCGCCCACTGGTCCCGTAGACGATCAAAAAATGCGCTGCGGTGGACTCCGTGAGGAATAGAATCATCGCCTACCCAATTTTCCCAGGCGAGCTGCGCTGTTTTTTTGCACTGTTTTGTATCTGCGCTGAGCAGCAAAATCTTCAGGTTTTCCAGCTCTTTAGACGAGTTATCCATCTCCTCGACCCATTTTAGATCGCTATTCGTCCAGTTAAAATGGGCGAGCAGTTTTAAGAGCGTACATTGATTCTCATTGTTGAGGGCTTTGTTGGTTTTCAAGAAGTGGACGATCCGATCGCGTAAGGATTGGTTATAGGGATCGAGAGACCCCAGCCATTGCACTTGCATCGCAGCCACTGCGATATCCTCTTGGGAAAATGCCATCCAATAATCTAACCAACCCTGTTCTTGGCTGGAAAGAGGCACGCCTCCGATCGCAAGAAGGGCTCTCAAGGCGGCTTTAACAAGGAAGAGATCTTTGGAGTGGCCGATGACCCAAAGACAATGTCCTGCACCCTTAATATCCTTTCTTCTCTCGATTTTTTCCAGAACTTCCATTTTTTGACATGTACTCAGCTCTTGGAAGACCGGGAGTTCCGGAAAAGCTCGATAGCCTGGTTTGGGATGAGCAGGACGCTCGGCACGTTGAACCGTTGTGCCCAAAGCATCTTTGATGATCATCATCTCTTTTGTAGAAACCGAGCCTGCCGAGAGTCGAAACTCGTCCGTATTTGAAGCAAAGACAAGGCGTCTTTGATTTTCCTGAAGGGTATATTGGGCGGCTTGGGGGTTTGTCACAGTCTGAAAAAAGGCGTGGGCAAGCAGCTCAGCCTTGCGAATAGAATCGACACCTGGAAAAATCCAGCTTCCCAGGGAAGAATGGGCGATCCATTCTTTTTCTCCGTAGGGGACGATCGAGATGTTTGTAGATGTTGTCATAGCATTAACAAATTTAAAAAATTAATTTTACTAACAATTAAAAAAATCAGTCAATTAGCGTTTTAATATTTAAATTATACGCTTAAATTATTATTTTGTAAACAACAGATAAATTTTTAATGCGAGAGGCTTATTTTCTCGTAATAGACTGATAATAAGTGAGTTGCAAATCTTCGGTGCAAATAAAAAATTGGGAAAGTGATAAGCCGGATTTTGTCTATGATCTTGAGGGTAAACTCAAGACCATTCACAACCATTCCTCTAGGAACCTTGTCGCCAAGGTTCTCAAGCGACGTTTGTATTTAAGAGCCTGCCGCGGAGAGCGGTTTTATCGGCCCTTAAGCAGTCTTGCTTCAGATAGGGTTTATAGCACCTTGCGTTTCGGCAAGTGTGGAGGCCTCTCAAAGGCCCCGTTTTCAGCCTATCTACCGCACTTGCGTGCGGCAGCGGGATGTTTTCTGTGATACTTTCCGTAGCCTTGCGGCCCCCAGTCTTTCACTGGTATCTTCTCCTGCGAAGTCCAGACTTTCCTCCCCTAAGGATCTTATCTCCTCAGCGGCGATTGTGCACTTTCCCAAAATTTTATATTATGCAGCCGGAGCGGCCCGTTTGCGGCGCCGTTTGGTCGCTACGGCGGTCCCCTCAACGGCTTCGCTGTCTTGCCAATAGTGGACACGCGAGCAGTGTTCGCAGAAGACGAGGTTCTCGCCTTTGCGCACGAGGTTTTCATGCTGCGCTGTTAGGACGATGTGGCATCCGCTGCAGGTCCTGTTCTCGATCGGGACGACGACGCGGTCTTTTTTGTTGCGGAGCAGCCTTTCGTAAATTTGCAGCACTTCGGGGTTCGCCTTTGCCGCGAGCCGATCGCGCTCTTGTTTCAGGCCCGACCCCTCTTCGTTGATCAGCCGGATGCTCAGTTGGATCTCTTTTTCCAAGGCTAAGCTACTCGCTTCGGAGGCTTTCAGGCTCTCTCTAATTTTTTCCAAGATCTCTTCTTCGGCGTTGCGCTTGTCGACGAGGTCGGAGACTTTTTGTTCGGTGGCGACCCGCTCTCTTTCCGCTTGGGTCATCTCTTGGGTCAGGGCGTTGAACTCATCGACTTTTTTGATGCTCGTCTGCTGGGATTCAAGTTTTTTGATCTTAGTATTGATATCTTGAATTTTCTGCTCGTACGTCTGAATGTGCTTGCCCAGCTCGGTAATTTCTTTCTCTTTTTCGGTCAGTTGGAGGTGAAGCTCTTTGCGTAAAGATTCAATTTGACCGAGCTCCTTCTGGCGCTCGTTGCGGACGCGCATCAGCCGGATCATTTTCATATCTAGTTCTTGGATATCTAAAATAGGACGCAGAGATTCTTGCATGTTTTTTCCACCCAGCAGGTTAACTTATAATCCATACAGATTATCTATGACCCCTAATATAGATCAAGCACAAAAGCGTAAAGCAGGGGGCTGCTTGTAAATTTAATTTTTAGGATCGGGGACAACGCGGGAAAAGCTCATGACACATCGAACTTGATCGAATATCAAGTTAAAGTTTAAATTATGCGCTGGCGGAGCAATAGCCGCGCAGCGAATAATAATCTCAAAGGAATTCCATCATGAATCCACAAACATCTCTCACTTCTTCTCAATCAACCCTAACATTGCCGAACATCCCAGACGGCCTACTCCAAGACTTGCGGAGCCTGATCGATCAGACGCGTCAGGCTATCGCATCCAAGGTCAATGCGGGTCTCGCCTTGCTTTATTGGCGTGTGGGTAATCGAGTTATCAAAGAAATCTTACAAGGGGAAAGAGCAGGGTATGGACAGCAAATTATCCTTTCTGTGTCACATCAGTTAAGGCAAGACTATGGGAAGAGTTTCAGTGACAAAAACCTGCGTCGAATGATCCAATTTGCCGAGGTTTTTCCTGACGAACAGATTGTCGTATCGCTGATACGACAATTGACTTGGACCCATATCATAGCGCTTATTCCCCTAAAAGATGCGATCAAGCGTGATTTTTACGCCGAGATGTGCCGCATCGAACGCTGGAATGTGCAGACTTTGCGAGCAAAAATCGATTCAATGCTCTATGAACGCACAGCACTTTCAAAGCGACCCGAACTGTTAGCCAAAGCTGAATTAGATGCGCTACGCAATGAAGATCGTCTCACGCCAGACCTGGTATTCCGAGATCCCTATTTCTTAGAGTTTCTTAACCTCAATGATCGTTACTTTGAAAAGGACCTCGAAGACGCAATTATGCGAGAGCTAGAGCAATTTCTATTGGAAATAGGGGTGGGGTTTTGCTTTTTGGCCCGGCAAAAACGCATTATCATAGATGGTGAGGACTTCCGCATCGACTTGCTTTTCTTTCATAGAGATCTAAAAAGGCTCGTTGCGATCGACCTAAAGCTCGGCGATTTCAAACCCGAACACAAAGGTCAAATGGAACTGTATTTACGCTGGCTTGATAAGCACGAACGGCGTTCTGGAGAGGCACCTCCCATGGGACTCATTCTTTGCGCAGGTAAAAAAGAAGAAAGGATCGAGCTGTTAGAACTCAGCAAATCAGGGATTCATGTTGCAGAATATCTCACGGCCTTGCCTTCTAAAGAAATCTTGCGAGACAAGCTCCAAAAAGCCATTGCGCACGCGCGCCACCGCCTAGAAAACAAGGAATGAGGAGGGGAGATTAACTTAACAATC
>JABDEH010000068.1 GCA_013287215.1 Chlamydiota bacterium | reverse complement strand
CCCTTCAGGCTGCAATCGCTGCGATGAACAAACAAAGTTACGACAAAAAAGCGGCGCTGGTGCAAAAAGCAGAGGACCAATTCACACCTGCCCAGCTCAATGCTGAACTGGCGGCAATGACGGTCACTCCCTGCGCTAACCCGTCTGACTATGTGCTCACTAAAACGCAAACTCCGGCATATTTTGGAAACGCTTTCCTGCAGTCCAGCACGTCGGTAGCGACCAGCACCCCGCACTTTTACACCTATATACCGTCGAACCCAAGTACCATCCAAGAATATTGGGTCGATTACGCCAACCGCGTCTTGGGCGGCGGCTGTTTTACTGAAGGGTTTGTCCAAGAAGAAAAAATGGTCTGTGAAATCCCCGGCTTGGCAGCGCTGATTGCGGCCAACCTAAATGTAAATCACCCCGGCTGGTGCGCCTTGCGCACGCGATTAGGAACAGGATCGAATGACAACCGCGTCCTTCAAGGCAACCCTATTCCTTGGATCGTCAACGGCGTGACCCGCACCTTGAACGTCAAAAACTGTTACGGAACTCAGTTTGATAAGATCTCATTACAACAGCTCATGAAGGATGCAGTCCCTGTCAAACAGCCCGGCCTCAATATTCTTGCTATGGCAGCTCCGAAATTGCTCCAAAGAAGCCTTCCTGAACAGACTAACATCGATACGATCCGCGATCTCTTCAATACTGCCTACGCAGGCTTTAGCCTTGCCAAAGCATCGGCCGATCAACAAAAGAAGAGCTGTCTGATCAACACGGGCCCTCTTGGCGCCGGGGTCTTCAACAACAATAAGATCGTCGTCTATCTTGCGCAGCGTTTAGCAGCATACCAGTTGAACGCCGATATCAATCTCTGCGGTTATGATGCTCAGGAAGCGCAGCTAGGGGAATCTATTTTCACCAAGCTCATCGCGACAAATCCGGCCACCGTAAACGATATGTTGAACGAACTGCAGAAACTGGCCGCCCAGTATATCTTAACTCCCTAAGGGATCGTTCAGAATTAACTTTTACAGTTCTCGAGGGAAAAATCGATTCATCTATTGAGGATTTTCCCTTGCAGGGATCAAAAATTCTTCAAAATTGACCTCATTCCTGAAGTTCATTATAATTTCGGAATATTTTTTTTTAAACCTAAAGAGATATAACAATGTCATTTTTTTCCAGCGAACCTGTCAGCATCTCGGAACCTAGGTATCATAGTGACGAGCAATTTGGCAGCTGGTATGAGACAACGGCCACTTATCGAGATCACAAATACACGATGATCACAGAAAGCCTCTCGAAGGAACGAGCGACAGAGATTTTCAAGGGGCATGCTGATACCATTAAATTGATGTATCAAAAACAACTCCAATATCGGTTCGAAGAGAGAACCAACCTATATTTTATTGAAAAAATACCTTATACCCCCGTCACCTGGGGTATCCAGGATTATTTTAGTCTAGCCCTTGGTGTCGGTGTTGCCTCTGTAGTTATACACTCAATGTTTGGCAGTCGGTGATATTGAGTCCCAAAATAGTGAGCCTTTTATACGCAAACAACGATTGCATAGATTGGGAATCATAGTAGAAGATACCCTCCATGACCTCAACTGACGAGATCGCCCGGTTTGGCGTCCTTCAACTCGGGCAGCTCGATGCCGTCGCTTAAGGTCGCTGCCAGAAGCATTCCTTGGCTTTCAACGCCCATGAGGGTGGCCGGAGGCAGGTTGGCGACGATGATCACCTTTTTGCCTACCAGGAAGCTTAAATCGTCCATCTTCTCGCCTATCCCCGACACAATCGTGCGCGTCTCTTTGCCCATGTCAACAGATAATTTGAGCAATCTCTTACTTTTTGGCACCCGTTCTGCGGAGAGGATCTGACCGATGCGGAGCTCCACCTTGCGGAACTCATCGATCGTCACGGTAGGCGATTTGGGGGCTTCAACTTTGGGGGTTTCGAGTTTTGCAATTTCCATGTTTATGACCTCGTCTTCAACTTTTTGAAATAAGATTTGCGGGGCAGGAAGAGCGCGTCCTGCCTGGAGCGGCTCGTTCAGGATCTCTTTCCACGTTTTTGTGGTGAGCGATTGGGTGTAGCCGAGCAGATGCCACACTTTTTCGGCTGTGGCGGGGATGATGGGATAAGAGGCGAGCGCGAGGAGCTGGATGCATTTGAGGGTGTTTGCGATGATGGACTGCTGCGCTTCGGGGGTTGCCTTCCACGGTTTTTGGGCGTCGAAATAGGCGTTGCCGGCGTGGGCGAGCTCCATGATGAGCTGGGAAGCTTTGCGTAAGTGGAAGGTATCATAGGCCTCAGCAATTTGGTGCATAAGGGTTTTGATGTGGGAAAGAAACTCTTCGTCGGGGATGTGCAGGACGGGGATTTTTCCGTGGAGGTGGGCTTGCGTGAAAACGAGCGTGCGGTTGACGAGGTTGCCATACTTGCCGAGGAGCTCGGTGTTGCACCGGCGCTGAAAATCTTTCCAGGTAAATTCTGAGTCTTGATTTTCAGGCGCATTGGCGGCAATCGTGTAGCGGATCTGATCGGCGGTGAATTTTTGGAAAAACGTTGCGAGGTCGATGTACCACCCTTCGGACTTGCTAAATTGCTTCCCTTCGAGATTGTAAAACTCGTTGGCCGGGAGCTCGTCGACGAGCTTATAGGGCTGCTTTTGCCCCATGGTCATCGCGGGGAAAAAGACGGCGTGGAACGGGATGTTGTCTTTGCCGATGAACTGGACGAGCTTGGTATGGGGATCGCACCAGTAGTCTTTCCAAGCGTCGGGGGCTCCTTTTTTCTGCGCCCACTCTTTGGTGGCGGAGATGTAGCCGATCGGCGCATCAAACCAGACATAAAAAACTTTGCCTTCGGCGCCGGGAAGCGGGACGGGAATGCCCCAGTCGGAATCGCGGGTGATGGCGCGGGGGCGGAGGTCGTCGATATAGTTCTGCGCAAATTTGACGACATTGGGCTTCCACTCTTTTTTGGAGATCCAGGCAGTGAGGTCGTGTTTGAAACGGTCGAAGAGGAGGAACCAGTGTTTGGTGGGCTTTAAGATGAGCGGCGAGTTGGTGAGCTTGGACCTGGGGTGGATGAGGTCGGTCGCTTCGTAGCTGGAGCCGCATTTTTGGCACTCATCGCCCCGCGCTTCCGCAAAGCCGCATTTGGGGCAGGTGCCCACAACGTAGCGGTCGGCGAGGAAGCGCTTGTCTTGTTCTGAATAGAGCTGCTGCGTCACCCGCTCTTCGATGTAGCCGCTTTCGAGAAGATCACGGAAATACTGAGTGGTGGTCTCGACATGGCCCGGCCAGGTGGTCCGAGAGTAGTGGTCGAAAGAAAATTCGAGCTGAGTGAAGAAGTCTTGGAGGACCTTGTGGAAATGATCGACGTGCTGTTTGGGCGTTCTTCCCGCCATCTCGGCGCTTAAGGTGATCGCGACCCCATGCTCATCCGATCCGCAGATATAGAGGACGTCGTTGCCCTGCAGCCGTTTGAAGCGGGCGTAGCAATCGCCCGGCAAATAGGCCCCTGCGATGTGGCCGAAATGGAGCGGGCCGTTTGCATAGGGCAGCGCAGAGGTGATGAGGATCTTTTCCATGGAAACTATTCGTGTTCTTCGTTTCTTCTCTCGGGATGTCTCAGCTGCTCGGCGGTGTACTCATGAGGATTTTTGCGGATCTCTTCCAAAAGGTCATCTACGTGCACTTCATGGCCAGAGCGGATGTAGTATTCAGCCAATCGGATCGCGTAGCTGGCGAGATCGAAATTGTTTTTGAAAAGTTTTTTGAGCTTTTCGTTGGTTAAATGTTCTTTCATGAGATCTCCTATTTTGCCTTACGCACCCGATGTTCTTCCGCAATCACAATGCTGCGCAAGATATCATAGGCATGGTGTAAGTTGTCATTGACGATGTTGTAATCATATTTGGAACTTTGCGCCATCTCATGTTTTGCAAAAGAAAGGCGCTGTTCGATCATCTCTAAATTCTCTGTTTTACGTTTGAATAACCGCTCGCGGAGCGCCTGTAGAGAGGGCGGAGTGACAAAGATGAAGACGGCGTCCAATTTACCCTTGAGCTGCAGCGCTCCCTGCGTGTCGATCACGAGGAATACATGCTTGCCCTTTTCCTGCTGCTGTTGCACGTAGTCTCCAGCAGTGCCGTAGTAGCTGCCGAAAACTTGGGCGTATTCTAAAAAATCTCCTGCAGCAATTTTGGCCTCAAACGCTTCGGCGTCCATGAAATGGTAGTCTTTACCGGGAATTTCCCCGGGCCTAGGAGTGCGCGTGGTGCAGGAAACGCTCTCGGCAACACAAGGAAATTCATCGAGCAGCATGCTGACGAGCGTCGTCTTCCCGGTCCCGGCGGGCGCGCTCAAGACAAAGATCAATCCATGCGGCAAGTTACCCAATAATTTTTCCGACATAGCTACTCAATATTTTGGACTTGTTCTCTTATTTTCTCTACTTCGCTCTTCACTTTGACAGAGAGCGACACCAGCTCGACATCGGCGCACTTGGCCGAAATCGTGTTGATCTCGCGGTGCATCTCCTGCACTAAAAAGTCGAGGGTCTTGCCGACGCTCTTTTCCGCAGATCCCAAGACATCCCTAAATTGCACGATATGGGAGTGGAGCCGGACGAGCTCTTCGTGGATGTCCAGCACTTGAGGCTCTCCCTCCTCTTCAGTGCGGGACCTGGCCATCGTCTCGGGAGCCCGCTTCCCGATCTGCGCTAATAATTTTTCTAATGCCTCAAGACATTTCTTGAGGTCGCCAGCCAGAGCGGCCCCCTCTTTTTCTTTCATGGCCATGAAGTGCGTAAGGGCCTCCAAGGTGACTTTCTCGAGCTGCTGTTTGACTGCTCCCTCTTTTTCGATGAGGTGTTGCGAAGAGGCGTGCTCCAGCTGCTCAGCAAGAAAGGAGAGCGTGACGCTCTTTTCTGGATCGTAGCCCAGGGCGTGAGCGGCTTTTTCCCAGCCGGCCTTTAGGCCCTTGAGAAGCTCAAGGTTTTGAGCCACAAGGGCTTCCTCCGACACGTTGACGCGCACCGTGATCTGGCCGCGATGCACTTTTTCGGCGATCCACTTGCGAAGGTCCATGTCAAAACTGAGCATTTCCTTAGGGACGCTGACGTTCATATCCAACTGCTTGCGGTTCACAGAATGGATTTCGACCACCCACCTTCCGGTTGGCGTCATCAGGCTGGCGCGCCCATAGGCCGTCATACTTTTAATCATGAGTGTGGGTCACTATACCTCAATTAAAGGGTGATGTCAAGAGGGTAAAAGTTTTTTTCCATAGGGAACTCGAGGTTTTTGCATATGTTTACAGACTGATGTGAATGCAAGGAAAAGTTATGGATGGTAAAAGTGTTACCCATGTGGGGTTCCCACCGGGTAACAATATGCGCATGGCAGGAAAGAGACATGCGCATAGGAACTCTTTCTTAAGCGCTCAAGTCTCGTGGACGGAAAACTTCCGTATGCCTGCAACGCCGACGGGATAGCCGCTGGCCAGAATGTTGTTCCTAACTCCCAAGGCCTTGCCGGGGCCGCCAACATAGGTCCGGTCATAGATGTCGCTCAACCA
>JABDEH010000067.1:5406-5778 GCA_013287215.1 Chlamydiota bacterium | reverse complement strand
TCAAAGAGCAACCAATAAATTTTTATTCCTCATTATTGGTTAACAAAATGACTTAGGGGACTTCTTTCGTGAACGTTACCGTGCCCGGTTTCTGACTCTCGAATGAGGTTAGGATTTGGGAACTAGTTGTAATTAATGACAACTTCCGGTTTAATAGAGCACTGAATTCTTAAGGAGATTTTTATGAAAGAGCAAGGACACCCGCCTTACCAGGACGTTTTATTCGAGGACTCTTCGACGGGACATAAGTTTGTCTGTGGAAGCACGCTCCAGCCGAAAGAGAGAGCCAAGTTCGAGGGCAAAGATTACCCCCTCTACAAATTGGCCGTTTCTTCCGCCTCCCACCCCTTCTTTACAGGAAGCAAGCAGCTC
>JABDEH010000067.1:0-5396 GCA_013287215.1 Chlamydiota bacterium | reverse complement strand
CACCGACTCTGAAGGCCGTGTGGCGAAGTTCAACAAGCGCTACAGCGCCAAAAAACCGGAAGCCGCAGCAGCCCCTGCCGCCGCCGCCCCTGTAAAAAAAGCCAAGAAATCTAAATAAAGACATTTCATGGAAGCCAGGATCCGCAAACTTCTCGAGCGCTTCGAGAAAGTGGAAGAACTTCTCGGAAGTTCGGAAGTTCTTGCGGACCGGGAGCAGTACCGCGCGCTCACCCAAGAGCATTTTTATCTTTCCCAGGTCAAAGAGAAATGGGAGCGGTGCGCTAAGCTTCAAAAACAGCTCGAAGAAAATCGGGCCCTCGTCAGAGAGGAAAAAGATCCCGAATTTCTCGCGGTCATCCGCGAAGATATCGCGCAGTTAGAAGCTGCCTATCAGTCTGAACACCTCCAATTAGAAACACTCTTAGTTCCTCCCGATCCGATGGTCGGTGACCCGGTTTTGAGGAAAATTGTAGGTTCGAATCCTCTCAGATCTGTCTCCGGAGCCCACCTGAGCCGAGCCGCGCGACAGCCGCAATATCATTGTGGAACTTCGAGCCGGGACCGGCGGAGATGAAGCGGCGATCTTTGTCGGTGACTGCGTCCGGATGTACAAAGCCTATGCCGACCGGAAAGGATGGAGAGTGGAAACTCTCAGTTCAGCCCCTTCGGAACTGGGCGGTTTTAAGGAATATGTGATGACGTTTGCGGGGCTGAACGTCTTCCGTTTCATGCAGTACGAAGCGGGCACACACCGGGTCCAGCGGGTGCCGAAGACGGAAACTCAGGGAAGAGTCCACACTTCGGCGATTACGGTCGCGGTCTTGATGGAGCCTGATGAGAACGAGAAAGTGGTGATTGACGAGCGAGAACTCAAAATTGACACCTACCGCGCGTCCGGAGCGGGCGGGCAGCACGTCAACGTGACCGATTCGGCGGTGCGGATCACGCACTTGCCGACGGGGACTGTGGTCACATGCCAGGACGAACGGTCGCAGCACAAGAATAAAGACAAGGCGATGCGGCTGCTGGTGGCAAAGATTTCTGAGGAGAAGCGGCGCAAAGCGGACGCGGAGATGGCCGAGCTGCGTTCGACTCAGGTGGGCTCCGGAGACAGATCTGAGAGGATTCGAACCTACAATTTTCCTCAAAACCGGGTCACCGACCATCGGATCGATCTGACCCTTTACAAACTCGATCGGGTGATGGAAGGGGATCTTGACGATCTGACCGAACCTTTAGTAAAGTATTTTTATCAGGAAAAATTGGCCGCTGATGAAAACCCTCGGTGAAATTCTCAACCTATCTGTCCAGCATTTGAAGGAGCGGCAGGTGCCCCGCGCAAGGCGTATGGCCGAAGAGCTGCTCGCGCATCATTTGGGGCTGAAGCGGCTCGATCTTTACATGCAGTTCGACCGGCCGATGCTCGAGAGCGAACTAGCAGCCTACCGCGCCTCTTTGAAGCGTAAAATTAAAGGGGAGCCGCTCGAATATATTCTGGAGAAAATTTCTTTTTTTCACTGCCAGATCGAGGTGAGTCCTGCGGTTTTGATCCCCAGGCAGGAGACCGAAATTTTGCTGAGCAAAGCAAGCCAGGGGGTGGCTCCCGAGATGAAGACCGCCTGGGACCTTTGCTGCGGATCAGGCTGCTTGGGGATCGGGCTGAAAAAAGCGCATCCCGATTTGGAGGTGACGCTGTCCGATCTTTCCGAAAGTGCACTGGCGCTGGCCAAGAAAAATGCGGTCCTGAATCAAGTGGAGGTGAATTTTCTGCATGGGGATCTTTTGGCCCCCTTTGCCGGAAAGAAGGCCGATCTCATCCTCTGCAACCCGCCCTACGTGACCGAAGAGGAATATGCGGCCCTAGACCCCGAAGTGAAGCATTATGAGCCTAAAATGGCCTTGGTGGGCGGTTTAACCTTCTATGAGCGGCTGTCTCAAGAACTTCCTAACTATTTAAACCCGCATGCCAAGCTATTTCTTGAAATTGGGGCATCTCAGGGAAGTGCGGTGTTAAGTCTTTTTTCCGCAGCGTATTGGAAGGTAAAACGGGTCGAGAAGGACTGGGCGGACCACGATCGGTTCTTTTTTCTTGAATTTGAATCACTTGATCCTCTATCATAACTCTATTATGTTTGGAGCGTTAACAGAGAAGTTTCAAAATTTATTCGCAGGGCTGGCGGGTAAAAAAAAGTTGACAGAGGACAACCTCGCGGACGCGGTCCGCGATGTCCGGTTGGCGCTGCTCGATGCCGACGTGAATTATGCCGTCGCAAGCCAGTTCATTAAGCGGGTGAAGGAAAAGGTCCTAGGCGAGGCGGTGACAAAGTCGGTGGCTCCGGACCAGCAGTTTATTAAGATCGTCCATGATGAGCTGATCGCTTTGATGGGGGGGGGAAGAGGCTTCCTTTGAGCTCAAGGGGACGCCGACGGTGATCTTGCTCTGCGGGCTGCAAGGGTCGGGAAAGACCACCCAGTGCGCTAAGCTGGCAGCTTACTTGAAGAAGACGCACCCGGGGAAAAAGACCCTGATCGCAGCGTGCGATCTGCAGCGGCCCGCGTCTTTGCGTTTAGACCTGATCTCTTAACCTAGCCAAATAGGCCATCCGGGCAGTCGCCAGCCCCTCCAAAATCCCCTCCTCGTAACGGAAGTGGGGGTGGAGTTCCAGCTCAGGAAAATCGTTGGGCTGCAGCAAATCCTCCGGAGTAATCGTCGGGATGATCCTCTGGGCGCAGGCCAGCACCTTCGCCTTTTGGGCCTCTACAAGCGAGTCAAATAGCGCTTCCACTGCTCCTCCTCTCCTTAAAAAACTCCTTTAAGAGCGCCCCCGATTCCTCCCAGAGCACCCCTCGCCGTACTTCAAGCTGATGGATCGGATGGGGGCGGCCGAGCAGATCGACCCAGCTCCCATGCGCCCCATGACGGTGATCGGGAGCGCCCCACACCAGCGTCCCCACCCGGGCCAGGATCATGGCGCCGGCGCACATGCTGCAGGGCTCTAAGGTACAATATAAGGTGGTGTCTAACAAACGCCAATTGCAGAGCGCCTTGGCCCCTTCCTTAAGACATAGGACCTCAGCATGGGCTGTGGCATCCCCAAGCTCCTCGACGCGATTATGGGCCCGCGCAATGATTTTATTCTCATGCACAAGCACCGCGCCGACCGGCACTTCCCCTTGGAGGGCCCCTTTTTTGGCCTCTTCTAGGGCCTCCCGCATCCAAACCTCATCCACGCTCTACCTCGGCACGCAGGCGTTCATAAGCATTCTTTGAGAAGGCCACTGCATTCAGCACACTAAAAATATAAGTATCCCTAGCGCCAAATTGGGCTATGGCCCCCTGTATTAAAAGGTTTGCTTTCTCCTCAGGAATTTCTTCAATTTCATCAAATTGCGGGTTGATCTGAGAGAGGAAATGGGCAAAAAACTGGTAGATGTCGGTGTGCTTCATCACCCAGCGGGAGGTGAACCACTCCCCCAGCTCCTTGTTCCCCTCTCTAAGCTCCTGCGTATAGGCCGTCAAAAGCTCTTCTGTCGTCAACTTATCGATGTACTTTCTCGCAAAGTATTTTTGCGCAAACTTTAGATCATGACGCAAATGCTCTTTTTTGAGATCCTTTTTTATCTCCTTGATCACCTCTCCCATCCAGGGAAGAATGGTGTCAAATCTTTTTTCCGATGCTATTTCTTCGATCATAAGTGTTCCCCATTAAGCGAATTTGTGATATACTAGCACCCAAGAACACAAAATGCAACTTGATCGATACAACGGGTTTGAGATACAATTGCACCAATTGTCTTAAGGGAGATTCAAATGTCTTTAGATAAAGGTACGAAGGAAGAAATCACCAAGAAATTTCAACTTCACGAGAAGGATACAGGATCTGCGGACGTGCAAATTGCGATCCTGACTGAGAGAATTGCCGAGCTGACGGAGCACCTCAAATTAGCTCCTAAAGATCACGGTTCCCGATTAGCGCTCCTCAAGCTCGTCGGCCAGCGCCGTAAATTGCTGGATTATCTCAACTCTACAGATACCAAACGGTATCAAAGTCTGATCGCTCGCCTCAACCTCAGAAAGTAATGGGTCCCTGGAGTACAAACTCCAGGGCACGCCTCCCTCACCCAGTGAGTCTGCGTGCGTGCCCTACAGGACGTCCTGAATCAAGTTCAAAATATCCAAAACTTAAATATCCTCAGAATATCCGCATACCTGCAACCTGATCCTTACCCGCAAGCTCTGAAACTGCCATGGGGAATTCTTGGTAGAGCCAGTTGCAAAACTAGCGCGCCCGGAAAAATCGATGATTTTGAAGCCTTTTTCCAGGGCAGCCTTGGCTGCCGGTGCCCTGTTGATGACGACCCAACCCCAGGCGGGTTGGGGAAGAGGCGGGGTGGAACAAGGCTTCAAAAGGGCGATTTTAACGGGTGTGGGAGTTTCGCAACTGGCTCTAAATTGAATTACTTGGTATATTTCCCCTAAACTTAGGAAGGACACTATGAAAAGAAATTCTATCACTATCTCCGTCGGCGGAAGAGAGATCTCTTTCGAGACAGGCAAAATTGCAAGACAAGCTGGCGGCGCCGTCATGGTCCGCTCAGGCGAAACCATGGTTCTCACCACGGCCTGCGCCTCTACGGGCGTATCCCCCGATATCGACTATTTTCCGCTCCGGGTCGATTATCAAGAAAAATTCTCCTCCACAGGAAAAACCCTCGGCGGCTTCATTAAGCGCGAAGGCAGGCCTACTGAGCGGGAAATCCTTGTCAGTCGCCTGATCGATCGGCCTCTGAGACCGCTGTTCCAAGACGGATACTTCAATGAGGTCCAACTGTTGGCCTACGTCCTCTCCTACGATGGAGTGCACTCCCCCGACCCGCTGGCGATTTGCGGAGTTTCGGCCGCCCTTGTTATATCTGATATCCCGCTGATCAAGCCCGTAGGCGCTGTCCGCATGGGCCTCATCAATAATACTTTTGTTGTGAACCCCACTGTGGAAGAGCAAAAAGAGTCGCGCCTCGATCTGATTCTTGCAGGCACCGAAGATGCGATCCTCATGATCGAAGGCTATTGCGACTTCCTGAAGGAAGAGCAACTGCTTGAAGCGGTTGAGGAAGGACACCTGGCGATCCGCACGATCTGCCAAGCCCTAAGCGACTGGCAAAAACTCATCGGAAAAGAAAAATCTAAACCCGTTCTGCATATCCCGGCAAAAGAACTGATCGAAGACATTGATGCGCTGATCGGCGACCGCTTAGAGGAAGCCTATAAGATCGAAGGAAAACAGCAGCGCGAAGAACTCATTAGCGCTCTCAACGCGGAGGTTTTAGAAAAGTTCCTGCCTAAGGACGGGGAACCAAAATACTCGAAAAAAGATGTGATGGCCGCCTTCAAAAAG
>JABDEH010000066.1:5825-5985 GCA_013287215.1 Chlamydiota bacterium | reverse complement strand
AGTGCGCGCAGGAGTGTTCCTCCATCGACAAAATCTAAGGGACTTCCCATCGGAAGCCCAAATGCCAATCGGGTGGCCCGGAGCCCCCAGCGATCGAGTTCTTCTTTAAGATAAAGAGCGGTGGCGTCTCCTTCTAAGGTGGAGTCGAGGGCGATGATCA
>JABDEH010000066.1:4768-5777 GCA_013287215.1 Chlamydiota bacterium | reverse complement strand
GCTGCAGATGTTCCGGGTTGCGACCCTGAAGCGGGGAGAGGAGGCCCCCGATCACGTGGTAGAGCCCTTTATATGCCCGGGTTTCCTCAATGGAATAGACGTCCCGCGCCGAGGAAATGAGGCAGAGGATGTGGGGGTCCCTCTGCGATAGGTCGCAGAAGTGGCATTTTCCCGTTTCCATTAAACACTGGCATTCTGGGCAATGTTGAATCTTTTCTTGGATCGTACCCATGAGATCGGCAAGTTCTTTGATCTGGTGGGGCGGCCAAGTCAAAAGTTGAAATGCATAGCGCTCCGCAGTTTTCGAACCCACGCCGGGGAGCTTCTTGAGGTAGGCGATAAGGGTGAGAAGATCTGAAGGGTATCGTGCCATAAGTTACCCACATTAAAGGATGAGGGGATAAATCGTCGATGAAAAAAAAATTTGGGATCGGGCAACGGGACGTAAAGAGAGTGAATCAGTTCGTCATAATACAGAGGATTCATATTACGCCGCGTGCCTGGTGGTAGGATCATAGCGTATAGATCGGAAAGCGGGCTTGCGCTTCCGATAGATCAGTATAGATAGTTTCTGATTCGGTAGATGTACGAAGTTTTGGAATGGTTACTGTTTGTAGATGTTGTGAAAGTTGCGTCAGTTTGTCATCCAGCTCGGCAGATGGTGTAGTATCAATGAGTCCTACTGCCTTTTCAAAATAGGGTAGTGCTTGTGGTATGTTTTTCATTTTCAGATGGAGTTTTCCTAGTTCGTAATAAAGATGTATAGATTGAGGGATGGTTTTAATGCCTTCTTCTAAGACTTTAATGGCTTTGGAATCCTCTCCTTTCGCCTGATAAACATCCGATAAACCTCGAAAGGCATCGGTTTGTAAAAAACGGTTTTTCTGGCACAAGAGATCGCTAAAATCGGTTATTGCTTGATCAAATTGGCCTGTTATTCTATATGTCAGCCCCCTGAAATACCTAGAAACAGCAATGCGATAAGGATCTTTTTCATTTAGTATGGCTA
>JABDEH010000066.1:0-4758 GCA_013287215.1 Chlamydiota bacterium | reverse complement strand
TATGGCTAAGGTGTAAAGCTTTGTCGCTTGTTGAAAATCACGCTGTGTCTGTTTCTTGGAACCTTCGTCTAAATAGTCGATGGGAACTTCTCCATGTTTTTCTTTCTGCCTTCCAGAAGATCTTCTTAAAGAAGTTGAGACCTGATCTAAAGTCGAATCTATTGTCAGAGCGGTTTTCCCCGCAGGACTCGAAGAAGAGAAAGCACACACTCTTCCTAAAAGAGGTAGAGGTTTGTGGATGGCCCATCCAGAAGCGCAAGAAGATGTAAGCGCTGTAAGATGATGAACTCCTATCAATTGCGGAACGACAAGTTGTGAGCAATATCTAGTCGGTATCCGTCCAAGTTGTCTTAGTGTGACTGAGAACATACAACGTTCCTCTGTTTATTTAGGCAATATTTTAGCCAAATATTTTGTTATGTTCAATGATGTTTTTTGTCTGTTGCAGATTCCCTAGTGGCTGTGTTTGGCAACATGCATTCTTCAATATCGAGCGTGTTTAGAAATCCCTCCCAACTTTTAACAAGAGATACTGTTACATCACTGGTAAATAGCTGATTTGGATCGCTTAAGTTTTTCACGAAATTCACCCAAAGGAAATTTTCTTGTCCTATCATGGAAAGAAGGGGTGAACATCGTTTTAAATATTCTGTAAATTCATGCGCTAGTTTGTCTCGAGGAGAGAGGACTTTATCTTTTGTGAAGTAGATAAAATTATTTTCATTAGCAAATGCCCTCTCTAAAATCGGTTTTAGGTGTTCACCTGTGCCTTTTCCGGGATCGGCTATCAAGGATTTTAAGCCTTTATCTAGTATCAGTGAGTCTTCATGGCGGAAATATATAAAAGTAGGCGAAGAAGAGTCTGCAAGTAACTTAAGAGCGTTCACAAAGCTAGGTAGATGCCAGGCACCCATGCCAAAAAGGATCAAGGGAATCTTAGGTTGTAGGCGTATATCAACTTTGCTCCTTGCGAGCAATTCTAATAATACAACAATGAGAGGCGAAAGTTGAGATTCTAGTTCCAATAGAAGTAAGCATGAAAATCCCTTGTATTTATTTTGAGTTGTAATTTTGCTGTTGTTGCTTGTTTTAATTCTATTTAAAAACTTATTTTAATACAAAATTTGAATTTTTATTTAAAAGCCGTGAGTCTTAATTGCTGTTCTGTGGATGGTTTTAATCAGGGTGGTGGACGCTATTTATCGAATAGCATTGTAAAGAAATAGTTTTGAACAAGCTTTTCATCTTTGTTTTTTTCCCAAAATCAGGTAAAATTGTTCCCGTAGCCAAATTTTATTTTGAGGTTATCCGTTTTGACTGCAAAAATTATTGGGACCGGGTCTTACCTTCCGGAGCAGGTGCTCTCCAATCACGATCTGGAAAAGATGGTGGAGACCTCCGATGAGTGGATCACGTCGCGCACGGGCATGAAAGAGAGGCGCATTGCCGCGAAGAATGAGCACAACTCCGACATGGGCGCCGCTGCAGCTCTCAAAGCGATGGAAGCCGCGCACGTCACTGCCGGCGATATCGATCTGATCCTCGTCGCGACGCTCACCCCGGATTACGCGTTCCCGAGCACCGCCTGCCTTATTCAAGCGCAACTCAAAGCACCGCAGGCTGCCGCCATGGACATGCAGGCTGCCTGCTCCGGATATCTCTACGGCCTCATGATGGCTAAATCTTTTGTTGAGTCGGGGCAGTACCGCACCGTCTTGCTGGTCGCCTCAGAAAAGCTCTCCTCGATTGTGAACTACAAAGACCGCAATACCTGCGTCCTCTTCGGAGACGGAGCCTCCGCCTGTGTTGTCAGTGCTAAGGGAAAAGGGCTTGCGATTCGCAACGTCAATTTGGGCGCCGACGGAGAACTGGCCAACTTGCTCATCTTACCTGCCGGCGGTTCGAGAAAACCTGCCTCCGCGGAGACGGTGTGCGCAGAGGAGCACTTTCTTAAAATGGAAGGGAAAGAGGTGTTTAAACATGCCGTGCGCCGCATGGAAGCTGCCGCAAAACAGTGTTTGGACGCGCTCCAGTTGAAAGAAAGCGATATCAGCTGGCTGGTGCCTCACCAAGCGAACATGCGGATCATTGAAGCGCTCGCTAAACGGTTTGAAGTGCCGATGGAAAAGGTGTTCATGACAATCCACAAGTATGGGAACACTTCCGCCTCTTCCGTGGGGATCGCGCTCGATGAACTGCTCAGACAAAATACCATCCGGTCCGGAGACAACCTGCTGCTCGCGGCGTTCGGATCAGGGTTGACCTGGGGAGCCTCAGTACTGACCTATGAATAAAAAAATTGCCTTTTTATTTCCCGGACAAGGCGCCCAGTATGCGGGCATGGCCAAAGATTTCTACGAGAACTATGCAGTGGCGCGCGCCGTGTTTGATGAAGCGGACGAGCTTTTAAAAACGCACTTTTCTAAACTCATCTTCGAAGGCCCGGCAGACGTCCTCACACTGACAAAAAACAGCCAGCTCGCCATCTATATCGCCAGCATTGCCATCTGGCGCACCGCGGCCCAAGAATTTCCTCATCTGCAGCCGGCGTTTTGCGCAGGCTTAAGCTTAGGGGAGTATACTGCGCTCACGGCCGCCGGGTTGATTTCTTTTCAGGAGTGTTTGCTGCTTGTCCAAGCGCGGGCCGCCTTCATGAACGACGCCTGTGAAAAGAGCGTTGGGACCATGCAAGTCGTGCTCGGGTTGGAGCCGGAGAACGTGGCGCAAGCGCTGGCCCCTCTTGAGGAAGTCTGGATTGCGAACCTCAACTGTCCTGGCCAAGTGGTGATCGCAGGGACGCCCCGCGGGATTGCCTCGGCGGAAGCCCCCTTAAAAGCTGCCGGCGCCAAAAGAATTCTTCCTTTAGATGTGTCGGGCGCCTTCCACACGCCGCTCATGAAAGAGGCCGAGCGCCGCTTAACGCCCTATATCCAGGCGGCCTCTATCCAGGCCGGCTCTGTCCCCATCATTACAAACGTCACGGGGCGTTCCGTCTCTGACTCCGAAGAGGTCCGCAGCTGTCTGATCCGCCAGGTCAGCTCTCCGGTCTACTGGGAAAAGGGGATCCGCTATCTTGTAGAGCAGGGCGCCACCCTCTTCCTAGAGATGGGCTGCGGCAAGACCCTCGCAGGAATGAACAAGCGCATCGGGGTCGCTGCGCCCACCATCAGTATTGAAAAACTCACCGATTTGGAGGTTTATGCAACAACTGCTTCAAGGTAAACATGCCCTGATTACGGGGGGAACCGCCGGGATCGGCAAAGAGATCGCCCTTGCGTTTGCGAAAGCGGGCGCCCATGTCGCGATCTTTGGGACCAATGCCGAGCGGTCCGCGCAGGTCTTACTCGAACTGAACCAAGTAAAAATTTTAGAGGACCAGACCTTTGCCGCCGAGGTTGTGAATGTGTCCGACACCAAAGCGATCGAAGCCGCCGTCCAAAAGCTTCTCGCCTCCTGGGGTAAAGTAGATATTTTAGTGAACAACGCCGGCATTACCAGAGACGGCCTTTTGATGAAGATGTCCGAGGGCGATTGGGACGAGGTCATTGATGTCAATCTGAAGTCTGTGTATAATACTTGCCAGGCGCTCATTCGTCCGATGATGAAGGCCAGGGCGGGGAAGATCATCAACATCTCTTCCGTCGTCGGCTTGACAGGAAATGCCGGACAGGTGAATTATGCTGCTTCTAAGTCAGGGATGATTGGGTTTACCAAGGCGCTGGCTCAGGAAGTGGCGACCCGCAATATTTGTGTGAACTGCATCGCGCCGGGATTTATTCAGACGCGGATGACAGATGCTCTGACTGATGCGCAGAAAGAGGGGATCATGAAAAAGATCCCGATGGGGCGTTTGGGACAGCCTGAAGAAATTGCAAAAGCTGCGCTGTTTTTAGCGAGCAACTTGTCTGATTACGTGACGGGGCAAGTGCTGACGGTAGACGGCGGAATGGTCATGTAACTTAAAAACTGAAGGAAAAATAACTTATGTCAATTGAAAGAGAAGTCGTAGATATCGTTGTAGAGCAACTCGGTGTGGATGCAGCGGATGTAACCATGGAAAAATCATTCGTAGAGGATTTAAACGCCGATTCTCTCGACTTGACAGAGCTAATCATGACCTTCGAAGAGCGTTTCGGCTTTGAGATTTCTGAAGAAGATGCCGAGAAGCTCAAAAAGATCCGTGACGTCGTCGCCTATATCGAACAGAAGAAATCTTCTTAATTTCTTCTTTTTTTATTCCAAAAACCTTCCCCAGATCTCTGGGGAAGGTTTTGTCGTTCACACTAATTCATTTCGGATGCGAAATGACGAGCCCACTGCTGCGAAAACATCGTTGACCGTTGCGACAGTATAGTGCGCAATGGCGGCTGCTCCTAACGTGAGCAGGACAGTGGAGGGGCCGAACGCAAGGGGCGCCCAGCCTGTCAGATTTGCCAGATAAAAGCCTCCTAGAAGGCGCGCTCCTCGGCTTGCCGTGCGTATGAGCGCCTCATTGGCCGTCATCAATCTAAGCACATAATCCGTTACAAAAGCGGCCAGTTCTCCGAGCGCCCCAAGGATCGCTCCGGTTCCTGCGCTCAAACTCGTGCAGCTCCATGCAAGCAGGCTGCTAGCGCCGACTCTCAGGATAGGGTTGACAGGGATACTCGCTACGGTAGATCCAGTCACGGGTGTTGTTGTTGCTGTTGTTGCTGTTGCCATAGAATTCCTCACAGGTTAGGCGGTTTGGTTTAAAGATGCGAGCAGTGTAATACAGAG
>JABDEH010000065.1 GCA_013287215.1 Chlamydiota bacterium | reverse complement strand
TGCTATAATTAGCTTATATGGCAATAGTTAGTAATAATTTTAATCGAATCACAAGATCAACTTCAACCCTCCTCGCAAAGAGAGCGCTGGAACCCGACACAACCAGCTCAGAATCAACCACTTCCACTGTTGTCATGGCTGCGATGAACGCCTTAGGGTCCCCTGCAGCCAAAAAGCTGAATGCTAATTCCCTTACCCCCGACAAATACTACCCCCTCGCCGCAGGACAATTTGCGCTGACCCCCACCGCCGCAAAGGCCAGCCGGGTGATCTATGTGATCCTCAATACACAGACAAATCAGCGCTACGTCGGCAAAACGGAGCAGGAATTGAGACAGCGCCTCCGCGCCCACCACTTTGGCATCGCCCATCCGGAAAAAGAGGCAGGGAAAAAGACGCTATATGAAGAAATCCGCGAAAACCCCCAAGATTTTCAAATCGGGATCCTCTGCGAAGTGGATGAGGAGGAAGATATCATTGAGCGGGAAAAAGTGTGCATTGCAGAAAAAAATGCCTACGAAGAGGGCTATAATGAAACGCGGGGCGGAGGGGCTCAAAAAACCGGCTGCGGGACTGCGGTGCTGCCCGAAGGAACGCCCACCCCAAAAAAGTACTATCGTCTCGATGGGGAATCACTGAAATTCGAATTTTCTCCCGCAGCCAAGAAGGCAAAGAATCTTGTCTATGTAATCTATGACAAAGAGACCGGAAAACGGTATGTCGGGAAAACCAAACAGGAATTGATCAAAAGGTTTAATAGCCACCATTCTCTGATCGCCAAAGAGAACGCCGATTTTGAGCTCTACCAAGAAATGCAGAGGCGTCCTCAGGACTTCTTTGCCGGGATCCTCTACCAGCCTCCCGGGGAAAAGGATGACCTTGAGGTCTTAGAAGCCTATTTGATCGAGAAAAAAAGCGCCTACGAAGAAGGGTATAACCGTACGCGCGGCACAAAACTCAATTTCGATTAAAAAATAAAAAAACAAAGATCGGGCACGCGCAAGGGCAAGGGCACGTAAAAAATTAACCTTCCGGCAACTCTTTATTTCGTGCCTCTGCCCTTGCCCGACCTCTTCCCCCCACTCCGCTCCCCTCTTCCCCTTTTCTCCCTTTCCTGCTAGAATCTGCCTATGCGCATCATTCTCAAAAAGGTGAAGGTCCATAACCTCAAATCGATCGACCTCACCCTAGACCCCCACCAGCTCATCGTCTTTTCCGGCGTCTCAGGCTCCGGCAAGTCGTCGCTGGCCTTTGATACGATCTATGTGGAGGGACAGCGGCGCTACATCGAATCGCTTTCCCCTTACGCGCGGCGGCACATGGGAGAGATGCGCAAGCCCGATGCCGAACTCATCACCGGGATCACGCCCACCATCGCAATCCAGCAAAAAGCCGGCGGCCAAAACCCCCGTTCTACCGTGGGAACGATGACTGAGATCTACGACTACCTGCGCGTCCTCTATGCGCGGGTCGGCATTCCCCATTGTCCTATCAGCGGGGAACCGGTCAAACCGCAGAGCGTGGAGCAGATCATGAGCAGCATCCACACCCATTTTGAAAACCGGCGGGTCATTCTGCTTGCCCCCTATGCGAAAGCAAAAAAGGGAGAATTCAAAGACGATTTTGCCGAGCTGCTGCGCCAAGGATTTACGCGGATGCGGCTCGATGGAGAGATCATTGAACTGGGCGGAGAGGTTGCCGTCGATCCCAATGTGAACCACACGGTCGATGTGGTGATCGATCGGCTTGAAATCGATGAGGCCGCGCTGCCTCGGCTCACGGAGGCGGTCAACCGGGGGCTCGATTTAGGCAAAGGGGTGATGACCGCGCTCGATCCGGAGACCAAAGAAGAGCTCCTCTACTCGCAGCACGCGTTCGCCAAAAAATCAGGCCTCTCCTATCCCCCGCTCGATCCGCAAGATTTTTCATTCAACCATCCGTCGGGCATGTGCCCCACCTGCCAGGGGCTGGGGAGCTGTCTTGAATATGACCTCGATCTCGTCATCGATCCCAATTTGAGCATTGCGGAAGACTGCTGCAAAGTGGCGAGCTCCTACACGACAGTGCGCTACAAGAACATTTACGACAATCTCGCCAAACTCTACAAGTTCAGTGTGACCACTCCTTGGAAAAAACTCTCAGAGCCGGCAAAAAAAGTATTCCTCTATGGCACCGACACGAAGTGGACGCGGATGCGCTTTGTCCACCCGGTCAAAAAATCGAGCTGGATCGAATTCGTCGCATGGAGAGGGGTGTTGAACGAGGCCAAACAGCGGTTCGTCGACGCCTCCCATCCGCTCTACATCGCCAAAATGAAAGAGCTCATGCATGAAAGCATTTGTCCCGAGTGCAAAGGCGCCAAGATCAAGGCCTACCCCGCAGCGACCGAGATCGGCGGCAAACGGATTGCCGAGCTGACGGCGCTCTCCATCGATGCGTGCCATCAATTTTTCGAGGCGTTGAAGCTCTCGAAGGAGGAGCTCAAGATCGGGGGCGAACTCTTAAAAGAGATCCACGAGCGGCTCCAATTTTTAAAAAATGTAGGGCTCCACTATCTCACGCTGGAAAGGACCGCGCCTACGCTGTCTGGGGGAGAGTCGCAGCGGGTGCGGCTTGCGTCGCAAATTGGTTCCGGCCTTGTGGGCGTGACCTACGTCCTCGATGAACCGTCGATCGGCCTCCACCCGCGCGACAATCTCAAACTGCTGCACACGCTCAAGCGGCTGCGCGATAAAGGCAATACGGTGATCGTCGTCGAGCACGACGAGGAGACGCTCCGCGAGGCGGACTATATTGTCGACGTAGGCCCGCTCGCCGGCCAAAACGGCGGAGAGATTGTGGCGCAAGGGAGCTTAGACGACATCAAGAAGTGCAAAACCTCGATCACGGGGGCTTACCTCGCAGGACGCCTTGCGATCCCGATCCCGAAAAAGCGGCGCAAGGCGCAAGGGTTTTTGAAACTCGAAAAGGCCTCCCACCACAATTTGAAACAGGTGACCGTCCAAATCCCCCTCGGTGTCTTCACCGCGGTCACCGGCGTCTCCGGCTCGGGAAAATCTTCTCTCATCTCCGATACGCTCTATCCGGCGCTCTCGAACAAGCTCATGAAATCACGGCTCACCGTCGGCAAGCACAAAGCCTTGAGCGGTCAGGACCAGCTCGACAAGGTGATCGAGATCGACCAGAGCAGCATCGGCAGAACGCCCCGCTCCAATCCGGCGACCTATGTCAAAATCTTCGATGAGGTCCGCGACCTCTTCAGCCAGCTTCCCGAATCGGAAGCGCAAGGTTATAAACCGGGACGGTTCAGCTTCAACGTCAAGGAAGGCTCCTGCCCCCAGTGCGGCGGCATGGGGATGACCAAAGTGGACATGGACTTCCTCGACGACGAGTGGGTCGTGTGCGAACACTGCGACGGCAAACGGTTCGACAGCGCCACCCTCTCGGTCCTCTACAAAGGCAAGAACATCTACGATATCCTCGAGATGACCGTGCGGGAAGCGCACATATTTTTCGCCGCCATTCCCCACCTAAAATCAAAGCTCGATCTCCTGATGGAAGTGGGGCTCGACTACATCAAGATCGGCCAGCCCTCGCCCACGCTCTCCGGCGGCGAAGCGCAGCGCATCAAGCTCGCCAAAGAACTCTCGCGCAAAGATACCGGCCGCACGCTCTACATCCTCGATGAGCCGACGACCGGGCTCCACTTCCACGACATCAGCAAATTGATCGGCGTTCTTCAATCCCTCGTGGACCGGGGCAACAGCGTGCTCGTCATCGAACACAACACTGACCTGATCAAAACCTCCGATTGGATCCTCGAGCTCGGCCCCGAAGGCGGCGACGAGGGAGGAAGATTGATCGCCAGCGGCACCCCTGAGCAGATCGCCAAGCTAGACACGCCCACCGCCCAGGCGCTCCGCGCCACCTACCTTCATGAGGCAAAGAAGACCAAAGCCGTCCCCATGCTCACCCACATCACTGTCGAGGGAGCCGAGCAGAACAATCTGAAAAAGATCAACGCCTCGATTCCCCGCGGAGAGATCACCGTCTGCACCGGCCCTTCCGGCTCCGGAAAAAGCTCCTTTGCGTTCGATACCCTCTATGCCGAAGGGCAGCGGCGCTACATCGAGTCGCTCTCTTCCTACGCGCGGCAGTTTGTGAAGCAGATGCCAAAGCCCAAGCTCGAACACATCGAAGGGCTCATGGCCAGCATCGCGATCGAACAGAAGAGCCACGCCGGCAATCCCCGCAGCACCGTCGGCACCCAGACCGAGATCTACGACTACCTCCGCATCCTCTACGCGCATCTCGGCACCGCCTACTGCCCCGAGACCGGCGAAAAGATCGAGACCATCAGCAAAGAGTATGTCGTGGACAAGCTCCTCGAGCTCCCCGCAAAATCGCGCCTCCACATCCTCTCTCCGCTGCAGCTGCGACATAACGAGACCTTTGAAAATCTCAAAGAGCGGCTCCAAAAAGAGGGGTTCCTCCGGATCCGCCTCAACAACACCTACTACGAGCTCGACCAGGAGGTCCCCTACGATCGGCTCCGGCTCAATACGCTCTTTCTCGTCATCGATCGGCTCACCGTCAACCCTGAATCCCGCGGCCGCCTATTTCAGGCCGTGGATCAAGCCACAACCCTATCCGGCGGAACGCTTGTGGCCGATGCCGAGGGCAAGGACCTGTTTTTCAACTTGGCCTTCGCCGTCCCCAGTACCGGCAAGTCCTACCCCCCGATCACGCCCCACACCTTTTTGTTCAACACCTCTCAAGGGATGTGCCCCGAGTGCGAAGGGCTCGGCATCCGCTACGGCGCCAACCTCACCCGCCACCCCTCCCTCATGAAGCTCAGCGCCGTCGGCCTCGTCCGCGAACTCTGGAAAGAGGAGATCACCCGCGAGGCCCTCAAACTCTTCGTCACCCTTCTTGAAAAAGAGGGCGTCGACACCGAAGCGCCCCTCCATGAACTCGCGCCCGAAAAACTCTACATCTTCATGAACGGCTCCGAAAAAACCCAGTCCCACAAAGGAATGTCCATTTCCTGGAGAGGGATCAACGCCGCCCTTGCCGCCGCCGCAAAATCGGCGCCCAAAGAAGTGAAAGAGTCGCTCTCACCGCTCCTCGAGGAATCGAAATGCGCCGCCTGCGACGGCTCGCGCTTAAATCCCCTCGCCCGCAATGTCCGGATCGGCAAACTCTCCATCGCCGGCCTCTGCGAACTTCCCATCGACGAGGAGATCGCCTTCCTCAAAACCCTTGCAGCCCCCGAACTCCTCCAAGAGACCCTCGAACAAATCCAGAAGCGGCTCCACTTCCTCCAGACCATCGGCCTCGGCTACCTCTCCCTTGCCCGCAGCGCGCCCACCCTCTCCGGCGGAGAGGCCCAAAGAATCCGGCTCGCCCGCCAGCTCGGCAGCGGCCTCACCAGCTGCCTCTACGTCCTCGACGAGCCCACCATCGGCCTCCATCCGCACGACAACGAAAAGCTCAACGCCTCGCTCCTCGAACTCAAAAAAATGGGCAACACCCTCGTCCTCGTCGAGCACGATCCCCTCACCCTCGCAATCGCCGATTACATCCTCGACTTCGGTCCCGAAGCGGGCATTCACGGCGGACAGATCATGGCGCGCGGCACCCTCCAAGAGATCAAGGCCAACCCCCACTCGCTCACAGGCCAATACCTCAGCGGCAAAAAGACCATCCCGCTCCCCGGCAAACGGCGCCCGTTCAAAAATGCCCTCAGCCTCAAGAACATTTCCCTCCACAACCTCAAACATCTCAGCGTCGATTTTCCGCTCGGCCTCTTCACCTGCCTCACCGGCGTGTCCGGCTCTGGCAAATCGACCCTCATGCACGACGTCCTCAAGCCCTACATCCAAGAGCGGCTCGCCCAAAGAAAGCCGCTGCCCGTCGACAAGCTCATCGTCATCGACCAAAACCCGATCGGCCAGACCCAGCGCGCCGACGTGAGCACCTATGTGGACCTTCTCTCGCCGCTC
>JABDEH010000064.1 GCA_013287215.1 Chlamydiota bacterium | reverse complement strand
CTGTAGTGGACCTTTTGAATTTCTATTCCGGTATGCAGCAAGAGCTGAGGGTGGGTGCTCAGCCAGGCCAGAATATCGCTCACTCTGGGGACGGAGAGGAGGTAAGGGAAGGGGCGCGTCTGGCTTGCAAGCGATTGTTTCCACCGGGCGAGAAGTTCCTGCACATTCCCGTTGCTCCTTCCCTGAGGATAATGGACCAGCAGCTCTTCTTTTAAGGCCGACTCCTGTTTGCTCAAGAAAAAGTGGCTGGACAGCCCCATCACCAAAGCAAGCCCCAGGCAGCAAACTGCATAAAGAGAGAGCTGTTTTTTTCTTGTTTTGATTTCTTGCGGAGGCTGATAAGGCCCCTGGAGGAACTGTAATTTTTGTTTGTCTTTAGACAAATAATCAAGGGCGAGCCCTATAGGAATGGCATAGGTTTGCAACTCAGAAAAATTTTCAGGCACTTCCATTCCTTCAGGCGCCGCAGCGAAAGACCCCGAAAAAAGTAGAGGCTTCGGATCTTCGGGTCTCATCTTCATGCCCAAAAAAGACAGGATCCGATTCAAGTCTTTTTTTTGAACCGACTTGGGCTCCTTTGAGGCGGCCTTCAGAGATCGCGACGTAGGTGTTTTTCTCTTCTCCGCTATGGCAAATGAGCAGAGAGCGCTCCTTGGGGAAAATCCACTCTGCCCATCTCCACAGAGCGATCGGCGATGCGGTGGTCCAATCAGGACTCGCATCGAGGATTTCACAGGCGCCTAAATGTTTTTCGAGAAGCGTGCGCGAGGTTGCAACGAGCGAGACGTCGGTTGTTGTTTTGTCTCGAGGGGTGAGAAAAGGGAGTAAAATAATTTCTTCGAGAGCATAAGGGACCAGCGCCTCTACCTGAAAGGGAAGGGCGGCCAAAATGGCTCGCTTGCGGGTGAGCTTTAAGACCGTCTCGCGGAGGAGCACATCGGAGGCATCGAGCCCTGTGGCGATTGCATAGGCCTTATCCGCTAGAAAAGGGGAGAGTATGTAAAGCGGTTTTACAACCTCTTGGGCCTCGAGAGGAAAGGTTCGGAGGAGGTCGATCTCGATCCCCTTTTTCCCTCTGTGGAGGAGGGCAACCTTCACCGTCTTATCTTCAACGTGCAAACCTAGAGCGTACATATAGGGTGAAGGTTATCACAGTGCTGCAATACGGTTCAAGAACTCAAGAGAGAAGAGCTTTTTCCGCTGTGGCGGGAAAAGCTCTTACGAAAAACTTATGGAGTCTAAGGCCCAAAAAAGGTATCCTGGAGGAGTATGATGATCCAATTTATTAAAATTTTATTCACTTCTTATATCCTCCTGCTGATGACCCGCATCATTGGGTCGTGGTTCCCCCGTTTTCTCCATAGTCCCTTTATGGGTTATGTGATGCGGCTCACCGACCCCTATCTCAATCTGTTCCGCCGGTTTATTCCTCCGATTGGGGGCGCTCTCGATCTCAGCCCGATGCTCGGCTTTTTTGTGCTGCAGCTTTTAGAAAATTTTCTGATTAAAATGTTGTCGAGATATTGATGGAACCTCATAAGAAGTTTTTCAAACCCCTTCAGCTTGGCTCGCTGACCCTTCCGTCCAACATTCTATGCGCCCCCTTAGCGGGATGCTCTGATTTCCCCTTTCGTAAAATGACGGCTCCTTTTCGCCCTGCCCTGATCTATTGCGAAATGGTCAAGATCGATGCTTTGATTCGTCACGATCCTCACACCTATCGGCTGCTCGATTATGAAACAGACATGCATCCGATCGGCGCGCAGCTCTGCGGAAGCAAAGCTCATATGGCTGCTCCTGCGGCACGGATCATCGAGGATTTGGGGTTTGATGTGGTCGATTTTAATTGCGGGTGCCCTGTTGATAAAGTGACCAAGGACGGCAGCGGTTCCGGCATGCTCAAGCATCCCGAGCTGATTGGCGAGATGATCGCCAATATGGTGGCCGCAGTGAAAATCCCTGTGACGGTAAAAATCCGGACCGGATGGGATGAAAGGAGCATCAATGCGCCGGAAATTACTGCCATCGCAGAAAAAGCGGGAGCCAAAGCGATCTGCATCCATGGAAGGACGCGCGAGCAGGGCTACTCAGGAAGCGCCAATTGGGACCATATCCGCGCCTGCAAGCAAGTTGCAAAAGAAATGCATGTCATCGGGAACGGCGATGTGTTCAACGCCGAGAGCGCCTTGAAAATGTTTGAGACGACGCAGTGCGATGCAATCCTACTCTCCAGAGGAACCATGGGACAGCCTTGGATTATCGAAGATATCTACCGTGCTTTAAGCGGACTTCCGGCATTAGTGCGGACCCAAGAGGACTATCATCGCGCCTTCATCGAGCATTTCCGCCATGTCTCAGACTACCAATCGGAGCGGCGTGCGCTTTTAGATTTGCGGCGCATCAGCTGCTGGTATTTTAAAAAAGAGCATGGAGCGAAAAATATGCGGGAAACATTCCAACGATTTCAGTCTCTGAAAGAGGTTCAAGAATGGATTCCCACGCTTCAAGTATGAATAAGGTTCTTGCGTTCCTCGTTCTCTTTTGTGTTTTAATCACAGGCGCTGGCGCAGAAGTCAAAGAATGGCAGCAAGTGAGAAGAATGTATCCCAGAGAGTCCTTAGATGGGCCCGTTTCGGGCAAGACAAGGATTCCCAAGATCATTCATCAAATTTGGCTGGGCAGCCCTTTTCCGGAAAAATATCGGCGCATTCAGAAAACGTGGACCGATCGCCATCTCGACTGGGAATACAAATTATGGACCGATAAAGATGTTGCAGCGTTCGGCCTGCGCAACCAGGCTTTGTACGACAGGGCCGTCAATTGGGGCCAGAAATCGGACATCTTCCGCTACGAAATTTTAGACCGCTTCGGAGGGCTCTATATTGATACAGACTTCGAGTGTGTACAACCGTTTGACATTTTGCATGCCCTGTTTGATTTTTATACGGGGATCATGTGGGATAAGCCTAATGGGCCGGGGGACAAACCGATCATCGCCAATGGCTTGATTGGGTCGGTCCCCGGTCATCCGATTTTAAAGCTGTGCATCGAAAAATTGCACTTTGAAACGGGTGATCACGACAACTACGGTATCCAATCGTCGACGGGGCCCTTTTTCTTCACCGAGATTGTTCTCAGCCAATTTAAAGAGCGGGCATTTAAGAATGCCGTGTTTCCCGCAGCTTATTTTTATCCTCTTCCTGGTGAGGAAAGACACGGGATTTTCGGAGAGGCGGAGCGGGCAGTATGGGTCAAGCCAGAGTCGTTTGCCATTCACTATTGGGAATGCAGCTGGATGCAACCAAAGTAATATCAATTATCATAAATAACCTTCATAATGGAGGAAACGCCTCACCGAGCGTTCAAATATTTTTCGATGGCTTCTGCTTTCTGCAGAGGAGTGGAACTTGCGCCATGCAGATCATGAAAGGCGTGATAGCCCGAGCCCTGGAAAACTCCATCCCGTTCGAGGATGGTGCGCAGTGCGCCGTAAATGGGCCCTTTTTCTACGGACGGCATTTTTTCGAAGCGCTTCATGGCCTCTTGTCTCTCTTTTGGGTCTTCATTTTTAAACTGCTCTGCGATCTCCTTGAAGATGTCAGCATAAGAAGGCGCAAAACTGTAAGCTTTGATGGTCCCATCTGCGTAGCCTGCATAGAGTTTATCGTGCGTATAGTTGTATGCAAGGGTGTTGACCCCTCCATAAGATCCCTCTAAAGTCGTGATGCAAGCACCCGTATTTTTATCCCAGATTTTGATCGTGCCGTCTAGAGAGCCGGAAAAAAAACAGCGCGCCGGCCTCTTCTAGAGCAACAACAGGTCCGGTATGTCCTGCAAATGTCGCTGTGCATGTTCTTGTAGTTGGATCCCATCCCTTAATCGTGTGGTCAGAGGAGGCCGAATAGAGGGTATTGTGCAGGTCGTCAAAGAAAAAACAACGCACGGCATCTGTGTGTGCCTCTTCAAAACGGGTAGCTATCTTAGTTTCTATGTCATAAGTAAACAGTGAGCCGTCAGAGCAGCCAAGATAATATAGCATGTTAGACCCGGGCACATGGAAAACAGAGTTAATTTCGACCCCTTCTGCAACTTGGGAAAGTTCAATGAATCTTTTTTCGGCATCGCTGAAGAATACAACTTTGCCATCGCTGGAACCAAAACATACTCCTCCCGGAGCAACTGCAAGATTGCTCATTGGACCCGTATAGGGTAGAGAGACGTTGGTGCAGGCGCCTGTGCGTTCATTCCAGCATCGTATGGTTCCATCCAACGATGCGGATATAATTTCATCCATAAGGGAGAGGATGGATGTTATCTTGTCGGTATGCCCCACTAAAGTGCGTTCCAAATTGCCTGTCTTTGCATCCCACACCTTAATTGTATTGTCGTCAGAGGCTGAAAAAAGCAAAGTACTTTCAAAGTTAGTGTCCATTGAAGTCACCGCGCCTTGATGTCCGCTATATGCTTGTGCAGAATAGATGCCGTTTTCAAGTCGGAACTGCACTTCCGCGCGTCGGGCTGCCTCTGCAAGCTGCCTGGCTTCAGCTGCTTCTGCTCTCCATTGCGAGTGCCAGTTGAAAATAGTTCCCACTGTTCCAAAGAAAACTCCTGCGGCGACCGCTCCTGTAACTGCCGAGGTTTGTTTCACATATGAATCAAAGGTTGATGTTGCGATAGCGAGTGCACCGATTACAGAAGCTGCGCGCCCTCCCAAACTTCCTTGGGCAATTTTATCGATGACTCTTAACGCATGACCTGTTGCTAACGTGGGGAGGATGGCGATTGAGAAGGTGGCTGCCACCTCTCCTGCTATAGCTTCTCTCAGTGCGTTAGCTGCGCCGAGAGCGATTGCGAGTAGGCCCAACTCGGCTGCAACGAAGTTTACCCAATTATTTTTAAAGGGTGCTTTGACCCTTTCGGTAATGTTGTATTCTCCGGAAACTACAGCCTTGGCCACGGCTACAACCCGCTCTCTTAAAGAAAATAAGCCATCGGAGTTCACGTCGGCATGACAATGCACACATTTGGAGATGTTCCCAAAGAGCGTGATTCCCTTACGCTCCGCGATCTCCCGTAAACATGCTTTGTGCATAGGGTGCCGCACGTCATGAGCATAAACAGGTCTTCCATCCGTCAGCGGTTCTCGGCACAACCCGCAGTCATCCGAAGGGGGGTGTGTAATACTATGATAAACATTTGAAGTTGGAGTTGACATGGTTGTTACCTATAATGTTAAATATAATATTAATTATAACACTATTATATAATTTACGTCAAAATAATAAGTGGTTTAATATGTTAAATTATATAAAAAATATTTTAATCTAGGGTGCAAACTCAGGCGCTTTTTAAGTGCCTTATAAACAATAAGATGCGCTCTATTTATGGGTTTTTGTCTTCTAAGCGTTTTTCGAAGATCTTCAATAAACGGTCGATGTCGGCCGGGGAATCTTGGAAGGTGGGAAAGGGCTGGTTTCTTTTCTTCACTTTGTGGTGCTTGGTGACAAGGGACGAGAGGAATTCTTGGATTTTTTGCGTTTGAGCTCCGAGGGCTTTACATTTGGCGGCAAGGTCGCGGTCAGAGGTGACGACGATATGGCGGCGAGGATGCTCTGCGATGCTTTCAAAGATGTAGTCATCTGCGGTTTGGCCTGCGGCGGTGTAGACGACCTCCATGCTTTTAAAATGGCCGCGCGCAGCGATGAGCGGGTCTCTTTGCGCGCCGTCGAAAACGATGGTGGCGCTGAGTCTAAATTCTGCGATCTGCTTTTCTAACAGGTCTAAAAGCGCGCGCCGCTTGGTTTCAAGAGAGGGGTGTTTTCCGGGAAGTTTGAAGAGGAGATTGTAGCCGTCGATGAGATAATGGGACTTACTCATAGAGCAGACTGCTCGAGGGCTCTGCATGGCCGATGGATTCGAGGAGGAGCAGCACCTTATCGAGCGCTTTTCTTCGATGGGAGATGCGGTTCTTCACATCCTCTTCGAGTTCCGCGAAGGTTTTTCCATATTCGTATTTGATGAAGAGGGCGTCATAGCCAAAGCCCCGATTTCCTTTTTCTTCGTTGGCAATGCTCCCTTCGCATGTCGCTTTGACGCATTTTTTCAGGCCGCCCGGATCCGCGACGGCAATGGCGCATTCGTAATAGGCATTGCGTTCAGATTCGGGAATGCCGCGCATCGCGTTTAAAAGTTTGTGCCGATTTTCGGCGTCGGTGGCATGCTCCCCCGCAAAGCGCGCGGAGTAGACGCCGGGGATTCCCTTGAGGGCTGGGACAACAAGCCCCGAATCATCTGCTATGACCCAGTGGTTTAAATGTTTTGCGGCATGGACGGCCTTGAGAATGGCATTCTCTTCAAATGTGGAGCCGGTCTCTTCAGGAAGATGATACTGCGGAAAATCGAGGAGCGAGAGAAGATCGAGATTTTTATTTTTTTTCAGGATCGCGCGGCACTCTCGTATTTTATGGATGTTGTGCGTGGCGATCACGAG
>JABDEH010000063.1 GCA_013287215.1 Chlamydiota bacterium | reverse complement strand
AGGAGATTTCCTCATCGACCGTATAGAGCACATCCATGGCACCAACTGGCTTGAGTTTTATGGCATTGCTGCCCCAATTATTCCCATGATTTCCACAGAACAACAATTTGCTGAAAAGCTGCACGCTTATACGCTTCCGCGCCAGGGAATCAACACTCGCTCTAAGGATCTCATTGATCTAATATTGCTTCTGAAATCCAAGAATCAGTCGCCTGAAGCGGTCCTATACGTGTTGCAGAGAGTGTTCAAGGCTCGCAATACCCATCCCCTACCGGTCGTTATGCCCAAACCACCTAAAAGCTGGGAACAACCTTTTGCTGCAATGGCCACCGAGTGCGGTATGTCCGAAAACTTGAATGACGGTTTTACACAGGTCTCAAAGTTTTATGATATGCTGCAAGCAATGAGCTAAGAAGGAGGGAGACAAATGATCCCCTCCCTACAAGCCATTCTCGATGTTATTTTCCTTGCGAAAAAATGCCTGAAGAATAGGCAGAAGAAACTGAAGGAAGGCCTAAGTTAAGGCCTAAGTCGATAGAAGAGGAGGTAGTCAATTTATTAAGTAAAGGACCTCTGTCGAAGGCCGAAATTGCTGAGCTACTGGGGGACACCAAAGCATCTCAGGGGGATTAAAAAAAGTTTTTCAAAGCTTGATCGATCAAGGTGTGATCGCCTATACGATACCTGATAAGCCAAGAAGCAGGGTTCAAAAATATAAGTTAAACAAATGATTGACAACTAATCTTCACTACATCTACTCCTTGATTGTCAATAGGGTGCGCTGTAAGATCTAGGCCAAAACATTATTAATGTCGAAAAAAAATGAAAGTAAAACTCTTTATAGCAATATGGTTGTTGGGCTTCCAAGCTCTCATTGCACAACCCTCCTTGGAAGATCACTTAAAAGCGGCTGAAAACCCTGATTATTACATTCATGTAATTTTGACAGGTGTTGTTAAACAAATGATCTTTCCGGGGCCTCCGAATTTTCTTAGTGTAGAAAAAGGGGATTGGGCAGAACCAAGAACGATTTTGGAAGTAGATAATGCGTCGTTGCTTCGTTTGACTGATGCACAATCACGCGTAACTCCTAACCACTATTTAGGTGAGTTTATTGATCTAGAAATAAGAAAAGATGAATCCGATGCTAATTTGGTAACTTTAGATTCTTCTTTTACAGAAGAGCCAGACAATATTGAAATCTACGAAAACAAAATTGTCACAATTGATGCAGTGATAAGCGCTCAGCCGACCCGTTGCCATACTCCCTTTGTTGTAGAAATTGTTGAGGTGCTTTCACATGAATAAAAAATCAGCTTATGATAACACAAACCCTTTTTACCGTTCTAACAGCGATCAAATAACACCCCAAAAACGAGCATGTTCATTGCAGTACTCGTCGTTTTTGGGAACCGGAGTTTGCTGATTCCCCATTAAACTTGGCCGGATGGACAAAAAAAATTACAGGAAAACCAACAATTACCGTGGGTTCTGTCGGACTGGACAGTGATTTTATCACCACTACGTCTAAGCACTTTTCACCTCACCAGAGTCAAGATAAAATGAATATTCTGCTCCAGTCTTTTCAAAATGGAGAGTTCGATTTAGTAGCCATTGGAAGGTCCCTTTTGGCTGACCCATTTTGGTTTCAGAAAATAATAGAGGGACGCTTCAATGAGATTATTCTCTTTTCAGAAGAAGCTCTGAAAAAACTATGATTCAATGAGTTAAGAATTCTTCCGAATATTTTGTTGCCCCGTTTACCTACCCATGTTAGGATGACAACACAAAAAGAGCCACACAGACACTGTGGAAAATTTGTTCATAATTTGGGTGAAATCGCGTGCATACAAAAACTGCTCAAGACATATGGTCCGACTTCCTTGCCTTCATGCAAGAGCGTTGTTCCGCGACGGAATTTCAAAATTGGCTGGCGCCCATTATCCTGATCGAAAGCGCAGACGATACGATCACACTCGAAGTGCCGAACATCTTCGTGCAACAATATCTGCTCGATAACTACAAAAAAGACTTACGCGAGTTCATTCCTAGAGCACCCAGCGGCGAATTGCTCCTCACCTTTGTCATCGCTGAGCAGAAGAAGAAACCCGCAGCGCCCCACGTTGCAACGCCTCCCCCCGCTTCTCAAGACCCTTCGCCCGGTTCTTTCCATGAAGTCAAGCTCAATCCCCAGTATGTCTTTGAGCACTTCATCGAAGGCCCCTCCAACCAATTTGTCAAATCGGCAGCACAAGGCGTCGCTAACACCCCGGGAAAGTCGTACAATCCCCTCTTCATCCACGGAGGCGTCGGCCTCGGTAAAACGCACCTGCTGCATGCGATCGGCCATTTCGCAAAAAACCACAATAAGAAGTTGCGCGTGCAGTGCATCACCACCGAAGGCTTTATCAACGACCTCGTCGACAACCTGCGCAACAAAACGATGGATCGGATGAAGCGGTTCTACCGTTCCTTAGACATCCTGCTTGTCGACGATATCCAGTTTTTACAGAGCCGCCTCAACTTTGAAGAAGAGCTCTGCAACACCTTTGAGAGCCTGATCAATAACCACAAACAGATCGTGATCACAAGCGATAAACCTCCCGGCCAGCTCAAACTTTCCGAGCGGATGATCGCGCGAATGGAGTGGGGCCTCGTTGCCCACGTTGGCATCCCCGACCTAGAAACCCGCGTCGCCATTTTGCAGCATAAGGCCGAAGGGAAGGGAATCCGCATCCCCCACAAAGTCGCCTTTTTTATCGCGGAGCATATCTTTAATAATGTGCGGCAGCTCGAAGGCGCGCTCAATCGGCTCACGGCTTATTCACGCCTCATGGGGCATGAGGTCACCGAAGAGATCGCTCAAAAATCGCTCGGCGAAATGATGGGCCCCTCCTCGCATAAAAAAATCTCCGTCGACAACGTCATGAAAAGCGTAGCCACCCTGTATGAAGTGAAAGTGAGCGATCTTTGCGGCAATGCGCGCAGCAAAGATGTCGCTTTTCCAAGACAAGTGGCCATGTACCTCGCTAAAGAACTCATCAACGATTCACTGATGAAACTGGCCAGCGCCTTTGGAGGGAAAACCCATTCGACGCTCCTCCACGCGTGGAAAAAAATTGGCACCCAGGTAGAAACAGATGAACGGCTCCGCAAGCAAATCCAGATGGCGCGCCGCAACCTCGAGGCATAATCATGTTTAAAAAGTATGCGAAGAATTTCTTAGAAAAAGAGGTCTCTCTCCCTGGCGCCTCAGCCTCGCTTCCCGAGAGTTCTTTTTTTGAGTCCCGCGAAGAGACCGTAACGACCCTCATCGCCGAGGAAGTGACGATCAAAGGCGAACTTTCCTTTGCGACGTCGCTGCGCATCGATGGAATATTTGAGGGAGAACTGCTCTCGGAGGGAACGCTCATCGTCGGCCCGACCGGCTTTGTCAAAGCCAATATCAACCTTCAAGAGGCGTTTATTTCCGGGACCGTGGAAGGAGATATCACCGTCAAAGAGCGGCTGGTCCTCCGCGGCACGGCAAGCGTCACCGGCAACATCACAGCTCCTATCATCAGCGTCGACGAAGGCGTCTCCATCGTCGGCCAGATGCGCATCGCCGCAGCGCCTCCAATTGCCGCAACCGAAGATGAGACATTAAACAATTGAAGAACAGAAAGTGAGCGCGTAGATCTTCTTAGGAAACCCCTCCTTCAATACCTCGGCGGCGCGCCTCAATGTTGTTCCCGTCACATGAAAATCATCGATGAGCAGAATGGTTTTACCCGAAAGGTCCTGCCGTTTGTTCCAACGGAAGGCCCCCTTGTTGAGCAGGCGCCGCTGCTCCACGCTCAGCCACTCCTGGGAAAAATCGGCGATCCTCCGAGTCAGGAGCTGCTGCACCGGCCTGCCCAAGAGAGCGCCCACTTCCTCGCTTAAAAGCAAACTGGTACTGTAGCCGCGGGTAAGCCGATGGATAAGCGATTGCGCTACCGGAACGATCAGATCGGGAAGGGGCCATTTTAAGTGGTCCCACTGGACCACCATGAACGCCGCTAGAGTTTTAGCAAGCCCCTGTGAATAATGGCTGCGGAAATGGAGCATGAGGTCTCTAGCAGGGCCTCGCCTCTCAAAAGCGGAGCGGATCTCAAGTTTATGGCCGACGTCCTTTTCAGAAGTTTCAGACGAGAGAAAATCTAAAAGACTGAGGCAGCCGGCGCACAAGATTTGATCCGCCTTCTCCTCTTTACAGTGGAGGCATAGAGAAGGAAATACGAAGTTCTTCAAATAACTGAAGCACCTCAATGCCACGTTTTTACCCATTGATCATATTCAGAAGGTTTTAGTCTGAACCTGGCGATGTTCCCGCGATGCAGGCTCATCAATTCTGTTTCAACCACTTCCATAAATTTTGCCTGATCCTCCACTGTAACGGCCTTCCTTGCTTTTTGTTTAATGGCGTCTACCGCGGCTTGCTTTGTTAAGCCTCCGCGCACAATCTCTCCCACGGTGATGATGATGAGATTGCGGTGCCGCAAACGAAAAGGATCGGGTTCTCCTAATTCTTGACGCGTTGCCGAATACAGAGCGCTGGACCGCTCGTAAGCCCACACAAATACCTCGCGCAATAATTCTATCCGATTTAACTCATAGATGCCAAGAAGACCGCTGATATAGGCTTGTTCAGGCACATCGACAAATGACAAAGGGCATAGATTTTCACGAATGAGGGGAATGTTGGCTGCAAGCCGCGATACGCGCTTGTTCACATCCAGGAAAGGTTGCAAATAAGGCAACTGGACCATCACAAAAAATGACTGCTCAAAAGGATCTTGAATTGCATCGGCAGTATCCAAAATCTGTTGAAAATATTCCCTGATGAGTTGGGGAATGGCCAGCGGTTGATAGACCGATTTAGCGATGCCTACCGGGATTGTGCGAAGACGCCCGCAAGCCCGCGGATCATGCAATAAATTGTCTGATAAAAGCGCATGCAAGTTGCAAATCGTAAAGCTATTAAATCTCAGCTGATCGGCCGATTCGACCATAAATTCTATGGCAGCCTTGTGGTTTAAAATCATTTGAGCTTCCAGGCTGTTTTTGCCTTCCGGAACTTCTCCCAACTCCAAAAGCCGCTCCGTTTCGAGCAAGGAATAGGTATTCCCCTCTAAGCGACTGGAGTTCCATGATAAATCAATCAATAAGCGGTTTAAAATTTGTCTTGCATAGGTTCCTGCGGGGCGTTTCCCATCAGGGGATTTTCCGATTTCCCTCAAGTGCTTGCGCGTGCTTTCAGAAAGATAGTAGGTCTCATTAGGGCGATACTTATCGAGAAATTTCCGATTGTAGCCCACTGGCCGGCGCGCTTGGATCGGCCTGCGGACATCTTCTTGAATCGCTAAAGCTATAGGCGATAAGAGGAGCAGTTTTTCTAGTTGCTTACTGGCTAGAGGAGTCTCCAGTGAAACATCTGGTGCTTTTTCATCTTCCTGAGCGGGCAGCTGGTACCGCCTGGAGCGGGCTTTGCCTAAAACCTGCAGTCGGTCCTCTGCCGCTAAAATGGCCAGGTAACGTTGCAAGGAGCGTCTAGGCAAAGGGGGATCAAGCGTCTGTAAAATATCCTCTAGAGAAGCCCCCAGGGGAAACCGCTTCATTAACAGCAGAATACGATCAAAAATTTTATTAGGAGCTTCCTTGTCCATTATTATGCCTTCTTGTAACTGGCGCGATTAGCTAGAATCGCGCCACTAAAACCGTATTATATACGATTTTTGCTTAATCGCGCCACAAAAACAGGTTAAATTGGCGCGATTCTGGCTAATCGCGCCACTTTTCCGGATTTTTTGGCGCGATTCTGTCTGATCGCGCCAGTTTATAGGTCAAAAAAAGCTTATTGCAAACTATACGTCGGCTTATCCAACGACCCCCTCACGGAGAGGGTAAACGATTCGGTGATCTTCAAGAGCACGTTTTGCTTCATCCTGAGGTCGACCTGCAGGTTGCCGTCGAGGTCCAAGAAAGAGCTGGCGGTGTCGGAGGCGAGGTAAAATTCGGAGCGCTTCCCTTCGCTGTAGGTGTTTTGTAAATTGACTAAGAGCAGCTTTCCCTCTCTGAGGATAAAATCGATCTCTCCATGGACAGGGGTGAGGATGCCCGGATCCAGCCCTAAGTTTTTCAAGGTTTCGATCGGCGCTTCCAGAGGATGGGATTCTTTTCTAAACGCGTTGGTGAAATGGATGCTCCCCTTCCCTGTGAACGAAGGACCCTTGCCTGCGGTGCCGACGAGGTCAAAGAGGCTGAGCTGACGGATAACCAGCGGCTTGATCTCGGTCGGTTTCTTTCCCCTTTCATGCAGTAGGGAAGGTTTAAAGTTCATCATTTGAACAACAGGCGCTTCTATAATCCCTTTTTCCACTTTGATTTTTTTGATCGTAAGCTCTCCTGCTTCATCGATGACCGAAAGGTTCCGCAGGATCAAGCGATCGAGATAACTGTCAACTTCTCCCTGTAGCAGATCGAGCTGATAACCCCAGAGGTCCACATCTTTCCCGCGCAGCGTTCCTGTAAACCGGCTCTTTTCCCACGCCCCGTTATCCACCACGAGGTTGCCTTTTAATTCATAATCGCCGCCCACCTTATAATTTTTGATCCCTTTCTCAATCTCGTAGGGAAAGAGTGCGGAAGCCCGTTCCATATCCATGTGGAGAGTGCCGGTTAGGACGGTGCTGTGGTTGAGATGGATATCGGAGTTGCGGATCAGCTGGGCCGAGAGGCCGCTGACTTGTCCTTGAAGACTTTCTACAATGAGGCCGTCTGGCGTGGCACGGAACAGTAATTTTAATCCTGTCGGCGCAGA
>JABDEH010000062.1 GCA_013287215.1 Chlamydiota bacterium | reverse complement strand
TTGAGGAGTTCTTTGATCGTCGTGACGATGCTGATCGTGTAGGCCTTGAGCTCCTTCGAGATCTCTTTGCCCGTCGCATCGTCATGATAGGCCACCTCAGCCCTAAGCGCCTTGCCACCCTTGAGAGATTTTTTGATGGAGATCCGCCTCTCCATGTTCAGCACCACCTGGGCGCCGCCCTGCTCCATCGGGATGATCCTGAGGATCCGCGCGAGCACTCCCACCTGGTACAGGTCGCTGAGCCCCACCTTATAGATGTTCGCCTCTTCCTCTTTAGTGAGAAAAAGGCCCATGCACTTGTGGTCCGATTTGGCGACCGTTTTCAGCACTTCATAATAGGGGCCTGGCTCAATGACAAGCGGGGCCGCCATCCCCGGGAAAAATGGACGCCGGTTGAGCGGAATGATATAGAGTTGGTCCGGATTGGTGATCGACGGCTTGCCCTGCTGCTGGTCCTCTTCGACCGACTGCTGGACCGTATCAATGATATCTTCTTCGTCTTCTGCGGGTTTTTCAGGGTCTTGATCTTCGTAGTTCAAATCTGCTCCTTTAGAGGGTATGTTAAGCGTAGCGCCAAAGACCTAAAACTCTACCAAGTTATCTATAAATTTGCTATTCTTCTTTGTATGACAATTTTGATTATCGATACAAGCACCGATCACGCCCTCATCGGATTGGGCGGGCCGGCCGGCGTTTTAGCCTCGCAAGCGCTCCCGCACGCGAACCAACTTTCAAAAATTCTTTTACCCTCGATCCAAAAGATTCTTCCCCCCACTCTAGACGCCATCGCCATCGGGATCGGCCCCGGCTCCTACACCGGAACCCGCGTCGGCGTTGCCGCTGCGCTTGCCCTGGCCTTTGGGAGAAAAATTCCCTGCATCCCCTTCTGTTCTCTCCTCGCCTTCCTCCCCGAGGAAGAGGGCCCCTTTTCCTGTCATTTGGCAGGAAAAGGAGAGCGCACCTATCTTCTCACCGGAAATCAAACCGCTCAAGAGATGAGCTACGAGCAACGTTTTGTACCGCATGCCGAGGCGCCTAAGACTCCCTCTCCTCAAGCGCCGAATTGGGAGGCCCTCAACCGGGTCCTGCAACAAAAATGGCAGCAGAAAGCCTTTGGATCTCCTCAGCTCATTTATTTTTAATTGAAGAAAAGAAGAAGAAGAGAAGATCGGGCAAGGGCACGGTAAGAGGGACTGTCTACACTCTTAATTTCTTTCGTGCCCCTGCCCCTTCCCTTCCTCCTCCCTCTCTTTTTCTCCTCCCCTCTGTTTTTGATTGCTCAATATCTCCCGATTTCATACGATATTACTAAAAATCAACCCAGGAAGTTAACATTCATGACCAGCGTAAAAGTTCGTTCCGGTGAGCCCATCGATAAAGCCCTTCGCCTCCTCAAGAAAAAACTTGATAAAGAAGGGATCATGAAATCTGCAAAAGCTCATCGCTTCTATGACAAACCGTCCGTAAAAAGCCGCGCTAAGTCAAAAGCTGCCCTCAAGTACAAAAAGCCCAAGCCTAGCTACCGCCCCAGCTTCTAATTTTGACAGTTCAGATACCCTCTCCTCCGTCGAGGGCATCTGAAAAGTATATCGCATGCAGCTTTAAAATCTTAGCACTCGTCTTGGGGCGTTGCTAAAAATTCACCTGTTTGTTAGAATGTCTATTAAAGAATACGCAACTGCCTCAAACGGGCAAATACAAGAGATACATTGCCCATGAATTTGAGGTGGGCGGGGCCCCGTTTCGGGGTGCTACCTCAACTTTATGAGCAGTTGCAAAAGGTGCGATCATGTCGGATTATTATGGAATCTTAGGCCTCTCTAAGGGCGCTTCACAAGAAGAGATCAAAAAAGCCTATCGTAAAAGCGCGATTAAATACCACCCTGACAAAAATCCGGGTGATCCGAAGGCTGAGATCAAGTTCAAGGAAATTTCTGAAGCTTACGAAGTCTTAAGCGATGATAAAAAACGGCAGATCTATGACCAGTATGGCGCCGAGGCGCTCAAAGGGGCCGGCGGCATGGGAGGCATGGGCGGAGGCCCTGCAGGCGGCTTCTCTTCCATGGAAGAGGCGCTGCGCACGTTCATGGGAGCCTTTGGCGGCGGCGGTGGCGGCGGCCGGGGCGGCGAGAGCATCTTTGACACGTTCTTTGGCTACGAATCTGAAGAGGCCTCTTCTGCAAGGCAAGGGGCCAGCAAGAAGATGAACCTCACCATCTCGTTTGAAGAGGCCGTTAAAGGCGTCGAAAAAGATGTGGCGATCACCAATTATGTCAATTGCACAAGCTGCGCCGGCTCGGGGGCCGCCTCTCCTTCCGCAGTAAAAAAGTGCACCCGCTGCAAAGGCTCCGGACAGATCCACCAGAGCCAAGGGTTCTTCAGCATGTCGAGCACCTGCCCTCAGTGCCAGGGCAGCGGCAAGGTGATCACCGATCCGTGCAAAGAATGCAGGGGCGCGGGCCAAGTAAAAGAGAAGCAGCGCGTGAACGTGAAAGTTCCGGCCGGAGTTGACACAGGCATGCGGCTGCGCGTCGGCGGCTACGGCGATGCAGGGGTTCATGGCGGGCCCGCCGGCGATCTCTACGTCTATCTGAACGTCACCCCGCACAGCGTATTTTCGCGGCAGGGCGACGATGCGATCCTTGAAATGCCTTTGAGCTTCACCGAAGCGGCGCTCGGCTGTAAAAAAGAGATCCCTACGCCTCGCGGCGGCAGCTGCCGCATCACGATTCCCGAGGGAACGCAAACAGAAAAGGTGCTCCGTGTCAAAGCGGAAGGAATCCCCAATGTGCATGGTCAAGGCACCGGAGACCTCCTGGTGAAAGTCCTCGTCGAGACCCCTGTAGGCCTCAGCGAGAAGCAAAAAGAGCTCCTGAAGACCTTCGCCGAACTGGAAACGGAACAGAACTCTCCGCGCAAGCGTGGCTTCCTCGACAAACTGAAAGGTTTCTTCACCAGCTAGTGTACGAACGCTCGATCGATGACGAAAACTGTTTCGGAAGTGGCGCGCGCCTGATTGCCAACCGTCCTTCCAATGTCCAGCCACGAGGTCATGCCCAGTTGATTTAAAATGACCGAGATCACGTTCATCTCCTGCCGCGCCGAATAAGAAGCCTCTTCACGTGTCTTCGTGACCTCATACCACATCTCCAACGCCTGCCTTCCCTTCTCGTGCATCAAGTCCAAGCCCAAAATCCCCGGGGAACAGGCAGGCATTGCCTTCGTCTCCTCGAGGGTGACGCCCATTGCTTCGGCGGCATGACTATTGAAGTACTGTCCGATAGAGTGGGTGTTGCCGACAGTAAAATATCCCTGCTCCTCAATTGTTTTAAAGATATCGTTCAAACTCACCAAAGGCACAATGGCGGCATCGAGCCAAAAAATCTGCTTAAATCCTAGCCGCTCCGCTTCCTTAAAAAAACAGACTTTGAACGCATAAGGGAGATGGGCGAGCGTCAAAGAGCCTCCCTCCACATCGGGCCAGCCCCCCACGCGGTAGAGAACATGCCCTCGAAAATCGGAATGGGTGATTAGGTCCACGAGGCGCTCTAAGCCTTTGGGATAGCGCTCATTAAATGAAGAGTAAACAAGAACGCACCGACTCCGGTCAGTGGAGGGACAATTCACGGCCGCCATCCCTGAACGCGGCGCCTCGCGCGGCCGTCTGCCGATGATTTTGAGCTGCCGCGTTCTCGATTCATAATCTCCTAAGCGGCCAATGTAAGGCCGGTAGCCGGACGTCAGATAATTTTGGATCAACCAGTAATCCTCAAGAGAAGGATTTTTCAGATCGGCAATCTGCGCGTAGATAGCATCCGCATAGGGGTCTGCCCAACAGCACGCTGCAGAGAGGAGCAGGAGCTTAATAACTCTTTTTAAAAGCCGCATTGATAAACTCCGGGATCGTAAATTTCAGCCCTTCCACCTTGCCCTGCGCATTGAGCGTAAAGACCGCCGAGGCTTTCACAGGTTGTGTGGGAATGGATTCTGCAAGATCGAGCCGGAAGTGATCATGTTCCCAATGGGAAAGTCCTCCCCACACCGATAGGACCTCAAGAAAGAGCCGTTGACCTTTGAGAGACACCTTCAGATCTCCATAAAGCTCGTGCGCATAGACGCCCACATACTGCTCAAGAGGAAGTGACGGCTTGGTCCCCTTCACCCGCGCCGCCTCCATCTTACTTTCCAAGGCGGCATAATGCTGTTTCATTCCCTGATAGGCTTTTAAATAATCGGCCTGCCAATCGTGCTTGGGCAATTCTAAATATTGATCGAAGATCTTGTTCTTCAGCACATGGGGCAATCCGGTCGATTGCATATTGGTCAGAATGACAATGCCCAAGCCCTTTTCGGGGACCAGCGCGACAAGCGCCCGCATGCCATCGACCGATCCGGGATGCTCCACCACTTTGAACCCTCGATAGTCGTGCAGAAACCAGCCAAGGCCATACGTGAGGAAATGGGAACCGGGGTAGAGACTGCTCTCATAGGGCGTTTTTGGAATCAGCATTTGCGGCGTCTGCATTTCCGCTGCGCGCTCTGCGCTTAGAAGCCGCTTGCCTTTTGCCAGTTGGAACTTCACCCACTGCGCCATGTCCGCCACATTGGAGTTGATCGATCCGGCCGGCCCGATGCTATCGATGTTGCTCCAAGGGACCGCCTTGACCGCGTTGCCCACTTTCGCGTGCGGCGAGGCCACATCGCGCACATGCTTCAACTCAGTGATGCTGCAATTGCTCATCGTCATCCCCAGAGGGAGAAAGATGTTCTCTTTGATAAAGGCGCTCCACGGTTTGCCCGACACGGCAGCGACCACTTCTCCGGCGACCATGTACAGTAAATTATGGTATGAATAATCGGAGCGGAATGCTCCCTTCGGCTGCAGATAGCGCATTTTTTCTAAGAGCGCTTTGCTGTCAACGCTCATCCGGTACCACAAAATATCTCCGGTATCGAGCGCGCAGCGATGCGCGAGCAGATCGCGCAGCGACGCCACCCTAGTCAGATAGGGATCATAGAGCTGAAACCCCTTCAAATACTTCACCACCGGATCGTCCCATGCGGCCTTGCCTTGGTCGATGAGCATCCCGAGAGCCGTCGCGGTAAACGCCTTGGTGCAGGAGCCGACGGCAAAGAGCGTCTTTTCGGTCACGGGAGTTTTCTCTCCTGCTTTGAGCACCCCATATCCTTTCTTAAAGACGACAGCGTCATCTTTAATGACCGCAAGCGCAAGTCCCGGCACCTCCCACTGCTCCATCTCCTTGAGCACATCTTGGTCGAAGCCTGCTGCCTGAAGACTTAAGCCGAGTACGAGAAACAAAAACGCAAAGGCGCGAAGACACACAGAAATCCGCATTCTCATGGCGTCTTTGCGCCTTGGCGTCTTTGCGTTGATTCTTTTGCTCACCTGTAGAAGCACCTTTTTTCCCTGATATAGCTGCCAGTGATTATCTCAATCCACTCTTAAATTTCTATAAAAAAATCCCTAATGTTTGATAGAGTTCTCGGAAATCCCCTACGAAGGAGAAAAAAATCATGCAACGGCTCGCCTCAGCTTTTTTCAGCATCTATTTTCTTTGCACCGCACTCCTTGGCCACGGGACGCAGCGGTTTGAACTGCTGCGCCCCGACGATTCGGTCCTCGTCGGCTACTTCGATCCCCCGAGCGGCGTAGAGACTTTTGCCTTAGCGATCGGCATCCAAGGATCCCCGAGCGAGAGCGTCTGGGACTTGCACCAGCAATTTGTCAAGGAGGTGACCGGCTTAAAGATGGGGCTGATCACGATCGAAAAGCAAGGGATCTACGGACCCGACTGCATGGATGAGACCGAGTACAATAAGACCAACTGCCGGCCCCACCGGATCAAAGATTATTTGTGGTTCATGGAGCGGCTCCGCGAAGGATTGATTCCCGGCTGGGACGGCCAGATCGCCCTTCTCGGCGGCTCTGAAGGGGGAACGATCGTCGCCTCGCTCGCGCACCGCGTCCCCAATCTGATTGCCGCGATCATTTTTTCGAGCGGCGGCGGCATCCCCTGCGTAGAAGAGATGAAGCTCATGGCCGCGCGCTATACGAAAAACGAGGGGTACTCCCCGGAGGATGCGCGAGACTTCCTCGATTTTCTCAATGCTAAGTTTGAGGAGATCTACAGAGATCCCGCTCCCCATAAAAAGCTGCTCGACTACACCTACAAGTGGTGGGCGCACCACCTCCAAAGCCACACCATTGACGACATGCTGAAAATTGAGTGCCCCCTCTACTATTCCCACAGCGTCGACGATGACAGGGTCCCGATCGAGAGCGCCGATATTGCTGCCGAGATGTTTGAAAAACTAGGCAAGAAAAACCTCACCTACCGCCGCATCATGGGCTACGGCCACGATATCCGGAAATCTTGCGACGACCTCATCGAAGATGCGTGCGCCTGGCTCGGGGAAGTGCTCGAAGAGCAAAAAGAAAAGAGGCAAGATGTTCATCACATCCTGCCTCTTGAAGGCCGTCAAGACTCTAACGATCTAGAAATCAAATTTAACCTCGACGGTGAGACCTTGGAGGGTCAAATTGCCGCCGGTGCCTGAGGCGGTGCCGAAGTTGCGCAAGAATTTGTTTTGTCCAAACCACACTTGCTCTTCCCAGGCGGCCGTAATCGCGAGATGGAACTCATCGCAAGAAAGCCCTGTTTCCCACTTGAGTCCCAGCATCCACTCGATCACAGGCTCCACGACATACTGCTTCTCTTTCCAATCTACCAAGCTTAAGATCGTGCCGGCAGGGAGTTCCGGCACCTCTAGAGCAGTATCCAACCGCTTCAGTTTAAACTCTTCCCAAAGAGCCGCCAATGCCATATTCCCCACAATGCTAAAACTTCTCGTGAAGTGCCAAGAGGTGTCGAGTCCCCCTCTGATCCCGAGGCCCCAGCTTGTAATTTGATTGTTCATGCGATTCGTGATGAGAGGAACGGGAAGGGATATGCTTGTATCAAAAAGTTGGAATGCCACATGCATATGCTGTTTGTTCCAAGCGCCTTTGAGACCATAGA
>JABDEH010000061.1 GCA_013287215.1 Chlamydiota bacterium | reverse complement strand
CATCTGGCAAGTCTCTGTCGAAAACCTATGCAATTTTGCATAGGTTTAACAAGGAATAAGTAGATTTTTGCGAGCTGCTGCTAACCCCTGGCCTGGGCTTTGCGAAGAAGTTCTACCTTGTCCGGAAAAGACATCACGGTTTCAAAGGTGAAGGATTTTGAGGTCTCAATTAGTTTTTGCCGAATGAAGTCAGCGGCAACAGAGGCAAAATAGGCGTTGACTCCGACATCATGAAAGCTTAGTTTATCATCGTTAAAGCGCAACCATTGGGCTTCTTCAAGGCAGTCTGCCAGCTCCAAGAGAGGGGATCGTTTAAAGAAATCCAGAATCTCCTGCTCTTCCGTTTTGACCTCATAATAATCAAGGTCAAGAAATCCTCGGTCACTGATTTCTTTTTCAATGTCATCGGGGTTAATATAGACGCCCAGAAGCTCGCGGCGCAGCATTGTCTTGAAAGTGCTCTTACCTGATCCATTTGGACCTGCAAACATGCGGAGACGTAGAGGGTCGTTATTCATAGGATGCGCAGTTTTTTTCCTAGAGTCACAGGAATTCGGGGCGGGAGTTTTTTTATAAACTTTCTTTTCCCATCCGGAAATATTTCAACAAGGTTGCCGCCCTCGCTCATTAAAACACTGCTTCCGGAAGCGAGTGCCGCCCAATAAGCCTGTGTAAACGCTACCTGGGCGAGCTCCGGGATGTGCGCCTCTAAATAATCAAGGGCCTCTTCACTGAGTTTCATTTTATTTTCTCCGCGTCTTGGCGGCTTCGCGTCTTTGCGTTGATGCCGTCTGTTACCACTATTCTAATAAAATTTGCAGATATCTTCCACTAGTGTTTTCCAGTTGAATTCATATCAGTCTGTAAACTTGTTTGCCCAAAAAGCCTTTTTCTCTATACTTCTTCTCATATGAAAAAAACAATTTTGACAGGGGATCGGCCCACGGGCCCTCTCCATCTGGGGCACTACATCGGATCCCTGAAAAACAGGGTGGAACTCCAAGAGGGCAGCCGTCAGTTTGTGATGATCGCCGACGCCCAGGCGCTGACCGATCACGCCGATCAGCCGCAGCTGGTAAGACAGAATGTGCTCCAGGTGGCGCTGGACTACTTGGCCGTCGGCATTGATCCCGCGCAGACGACGATCTTCATCCAATCGATGATTCCGGCGCTGCCCGAAATAACCCTCTATTTCCTCAATTTGATCACGTGGAACCGGCTGAAGCACAATCCCACGGTCAAGCAAGAGATCGTCCAAAAAGGGTACGGAGAAAACGTTCCTGCGGGCTTCATGATCTATCCGGTGAGCCAGGCGGCTGACATTACGGCCTTCAAGGCCGATTGTGTGCCGGTCGGAGAAGATCAGCTGCCGATGATCGAACAGACGAATGAGCTGGTCAGACATTTCAACCGGATCTACAAGACAGAGGTGTTCATCGAGGCGAAAGCACTCATCCCGAAATTCGGAAGGCTCCCCGGCACCGACGGAAAGGCTAAGATGAGCAAGTCGCTCGGCAATTGCATCTACCTCGGCGATTCTCCCGATGTCATCGCTAAAAAAGTGAAGGGAATGTACACCGATCCGGGCCACCTGCGCGTCGAAGATCCGGGAAAGGTAGAGGGCAATCCTGTCTTTACTTATCTCGACGCGTTCGATGAGGACAAAGCGGCGGTCGCGGCGCTCAAAGAGCATTACCAGCGAGGAGGTCTTGGAGATTCTGTGGTGAAAAAACGGCTCCTCGATGTGCTGCAGGCCTTTTTGGAGCCCATCCGGTTGCGCCGCGAGCACTACGCCAAGGACCCGCACGGGGTGATGGCGCTTTTGCTTCAGGGGACCGAGCGGGCTAACGTCACCGCCCACCGCACGCTCTTAGAAGTGCGCAAAGCAATGTGCCTCGACTACTCATCGTCTTGAGCCATGGAAAAGATTCAACGCAAAGACGCCGGTGAAAAAATGATTTATTCTGCGTCTTTGCGTCTTTGCGCCTTTGCGTTAAATCTTCTGAACCCTCTCATTTCTAAAATCCTTGTAATTTTCGCTCTCTTCCTAGGAATCGAACGGTTTTGCTACTATGCAACGGACGGTTTTGCCGAGGTGAAAATCCACTCCAGTTTAAACCCCAATCCGGCATGGGAGCCCTCCTCATATCCCTCCCTAGACCCCGCCGTCTTCAATCAACCTTATTACTACCTCGGCAAAGGAGCCCAGTGCTTCGCTTTCCTCTCCGCAGATGGCCGGTATGTCATCAAGTTCTTTCGGCACGACCATTTTGCAAAGAAGCGGGGGAAGGTGTTCCGTGATTTTGCCAGCTACAAAATTGCATTTGAAGCGCTGCGCGAAGAAACGGGCTTGCTCTATCTCCACCTGAACAAGACAAAAAATCTAGGGAAGAGTTTGACGTTTTTTGATAAGATTGGCGTGGTCCACAGAGTGCCCTTGGACGAGATGGAATTTTTGGTCCAGCAGAAGGCGGACCTGGCCCTCCCCACCCTGAGACAGTGGCTGGCAGCGGGGGAGGTGGAAAAGGTCAAAGCGGGGATTGGCTCGCTGGTGGAGCTCATCCGCAGCCGGTGCGAGAAGGGGATTTTTGACAAAGACCCCGATCTTAGGACCAATTTCGGCTTCGCAGGGACCCGCGCGATGCAGCTCGACGCGGGGCGGTTTCGGTGGGACCCCGCGCAAAAAGATCCCGATACGGTCCGCAATGAATTGAGAAGAATGACGCAAGGCTTGCAGCAATGGTTGGAAGAAGATTGTCCCGAGCTCTCTATATACTTGGAGCAGCTCTTAGTTTCTGGGGCGTAGCCCGGTTTTGCCGATCTGCGACCGATGGATTTACGTTTCTCAAAGTCGCCGAGGCGGTTAGCTCCGGAGGCCCGGCGCAGGCTTGCCCGGAACTTGCCGGGCAGACCTTTACCTATCTCGGCAGGGGAAAGCAGTGCTTCGTCTTTGCGTCCGAGGATGGGATGCGGGTGCTCAAGTTGATGCGTAAAGCGCCCCGCAATGAACAAGAGCGGGAGAGCTACAGGCTGGCCTTTGAGGAGCTGCGGGAGGAGACGGGGCTGATCGCCCTGCATATGGAAAAAACGGCCCCCATCGAGGCGATTTTGGTAGACAAGCTTCACATCGCGCACAGGGTCAACCTCGGAGAGCTAGGGTTTCTGGTCCAAAAGCGGGCCACGCTGGTCTTCCCGATGCTCACCGCGCTCATGGAGCAGGGGAATATCGCAGGGGCTAAGCAGGCCGTAAAGCATCTGCGCCAACTCCTCGAAAACCGCAAAGCGAAGGGGATTTCAGACTGCGATTCGAACGTGAGCAAAAATTTTGGATTTGCAGACGGTCAGCCGATCCAGATCGATGTCGGTAGGTTTTCTAAGGCCGCCGGCGAGGCGGGCTTCAAAGGCGAGGAACTCACCCAGTGGATCCGCACTCATTATCCGGTGTTGGAAAATCGTGCTGAGGAAGAAGAATGAGGAAACTGAAATGGGTAGCGAAGCTCCTCCTCTTTTGCCTGGCTTTCTATGGCGCCAAGCAGTTTTGCGAGAAGGAAACCGATGGCTTTACTTTGACTCAATTGGCCAGGCCGCTGCCGGAACTTTCTGTGCTACCCGGGGCGCCCCGCGACGTGCTTAACCAGACGTTTTATTACCTGGGCCGGGGGGGACAGGCGTTCGCTTTTGTGTCTGAAGACGGATGCCATGTGATTAAATTTTTTAAACACCAGCGAAAATCTGCCAAACGAGAGAGGGATTTTACCAGCTACCGGATCGCGGGGGAGGAGCTCAAGGAAGAGAGCGGGCTGGAGTATGTGCATTGCTACCGTACGGTGGATTTAAAAAAACAGCTTACCATTGTCGATAAATTGGGGATTGCTCACGCAATCGATTTGGATAATCAAGCCTTTGTCCTTCAAAAAAAAGCAGATCTATTCTACCCTTATTTAGAACAATTACTAAATACAGGGCAATGGGAGGCTGCAAAAGAAGCTCTCTTGTCCGTGGTGGCTCTGATCGGGGCCCGCTGCGAGAAGGGGATTTTTGATGAGGACGCCAAGCTGCACCGCAATGTGGGCTTTGTGGAGAACCGGGCAGTTTTTATCGATGTGGGCCGTTTTAGAAAGTCAACCGTGGATAAAAAACAGGAAGTCATGAAAGTGGTGGAGCCTTTGCAAGCCTGGCTGAAAAATAAAGATGCGGCATTGGAGTGTTATCTTCAAGAAAGGTTGAATGAAATATAAACCTCTAGTCCTAACCGCCCTCTTCGTTATCTCCTCCATCGCTCTGGCCCGGCTATGCCGCAAAGCGACCGATGGTTTTGCGATGAGCAAGATCGAAGGGACGCTTCTTCCCGGCATTGACCAGGGCTGCGCCCTTCCTCCTGAAGAGATCTTCACCGGGCCCTTGACCTATTTTGGGCGCGGCCTTCAGTGTTTTGCATTTCTTTCCGCAGATGGGCAGTATGTCCTCAAAGTCCTCAACAACTGTAACCATCACAAGGCTGCCCTCTGCCGCTGGATTCCCGGGATGCAGGAGGCGGGAAAGGCTGCCGAGGAGAAAGCGGCGCAACTGTTTGAGAGTTATGAAATTGCCTTCAATGAACTCAGAGAGGAGACAGGGCTCATCTATGTGCATTTGCATCCCACAGAGCACCTCCAAAAACGTGTGACTCTCATCGATCGTTTAGGGATCGCCCACTCCCTGGACCTCGACAAAATGGGATTCATGGTCCAAAAGCGGGCTGCGCTCTTTTATCCTTACCTCGCCGATCGAAGGGACCAAGGCGACCTTGCGGGCGCCCAAAAAGCCGTAGAGGCAACCATCCAGGCCCTCCTTGCCCGCTGCAAGAAGGGGATTTGGGACAACGATCCGCTCTTCCGCACCAATTTTGGTTTTGCAGAGGGGCGTCCCGTCGAGATCGATGTGGGCTCTTTTTCACACGATCCTTCTAGTCGCCAGCCGGCAGTCTATGCTCCCGAAATCCGGCGGATCACGGCGAGCCTCAAAGATTGGGCGGCAAAAAACTATCCTGAACTCTCCCTCTTCATTGAAGAGAAAGTCCAAGAGGTCCGATGAGAAAGTTTCTTCTCTTCATTCTGATTTTCATTACAGTCGAACGGTTCTGTTTTTGGCAAACCAAAGGATTTCGGGTTCACCGTGTGAGCCGGGATCTTGTGCACCATCCCGAATGGGACTTTGAAGAGCAGCCCCAGCACCTCGTAAACGTTGCCCAGCTTCTCAAGCAGGACTACTTTTTTCTTGGCCACGGGGCTCAGTGCTACGCTTTTTTATCTGCCGACAAGAGCACCGTGCTCAAGGTCTTTAAACACCCACGCTTTCGACGCTATTTTTTCCCAAAAGATCTCTCCCAATTTTTTGAAAGTATAAGGATCGCCTATAAGGAGCTCCGCGAAGAGACGGGGCTGATCTATGTACACCTCAACAAGACGGATCAGTTTCACAAGAAGCTCACCGTGTGGGACCGGATCGGCACCGCCCACACGTTCGATCTCGACGGCACCCAGTTTCTGCTTCAAAAACGGGCCGAGCTCGCTTCTGAAAAATTGAGAGCTCTGCGCCGCGAGGGAAACCTCAGCGAGGCGCAGCAGTGCATTGACACGCTCCTGGCCTTTCATCAATGCTGCTGCAGGAAAGGGGTCATTGACCGCGATCCTATCTTCGAGAAAAATTTTGGAATTGATGGAAAGCGGACTTTCGGGATCGACATCGGCTCCTTTAGCAAGGACCCTTATGCGGCAGTCCCTGCGCGGGCAAAAAAGCAGCTCTTTTTTGCGACGTTGAACTTTAAGCAGTGGATCGAAAAAAACTACCCCGAACTGAAGGATTATGTTGAAGAAAAAATTTACGCTCTCCTGGCCGAATAAACTGTTGATCTTTTGCCTCTGCTTTGCGACCGCTGAGCGCATTTGCTACCGGCTCACCGACGGCTTTTGGATGTCCAAGGTGACCTCCTCGCTGAAGCCCGATCCCCGGTGGGATGTGGAGCCGCTTAACCCTGAAAAAGCACAGCTTGTGGACCGCATCCTAGATCAGCCCTTCCGCTATTTGGGGAGCGGCGGCGAGTGCTACGTCTTCCTTTCTCAAGATCAGAAGACCGTGATGAAGGTGTTCAAGCACTACCGGATGCGCGCCAACTTGTTTTGCAAGCACTGGCCTCTGCCGGGTCCCGTGAAAAAGTATGTGGACAGTCATCAGGAGCGGTTTGAGCGGATTTTCACCAGCTGTAAGCTCGCTTATGAGGAGCTGCGCCATGAGACCGCGCTCATCTATGTGCACCTGAATAAGACACAGCACCTCAAAAAGACCATGAGCCTGACTGATAAGCTCGGCATCGTGCATCAGGTCGATCTGGACAAGCTGGAGTTCGTTCTGCAGGAGCGGGCGGATTTGCTCTTTCCGAAGCTGGACCAGCTGATCCGAAGCGGGGAGGAGGACAAAGCAAAACAGATGATCGATTCCTTGGTCCACCTCCTCATTGCACGCTGCAAGAAAGGAGTTGCCGACGGCGATCCGGCGCTCAAGCGCAACTTCGCCTGCCTAGAGGACCGCGTGATCGGCCTCGATATCGGCCCCTATACCAAAGATCCCTATCTGAGGGAAGAAAGAGCTTGGAAACGGGAGGTTTTCTGCGAGACCCTCAAGCTCCGCAACTGGGTTAAGAAGAACCACCCCGCTCTCTTTGCAGAGGTGAATGCGAAGATTGATGCTACAATTTTTTTGACACATTAATCCTTTCTGTTTAGGATGAGGGCGAACAAGGAGTGCCGTCATGAGTCGCAATAAACTAGTTTCTAGGTCGTTGTGGTCATTTCCCAGCATCCGCTTTCCGTTTTCGATTTTTGATGCGGGCGAAGAAGAGGGAGATGGATGGCTTCATGAATTTTCCGACTTATCGGGGCTCTCTGTTTCTGAGGATGAGAACCATGTGTATGTCGAAGCTGCGCTCCCCGGTCTAAAACCCGACGAGATTGAGATGACCTTTGACAAAGGCGTCCTTTGGATCAAAGCGGAAAAGAAAGAAGAGAAAACAGACAGCAGCAAGAAGTACTACCGTAAGGCGGCCAGTTCTTTTTCCTATCGCGTGGCCATCCCCGGAACTGTCGATGAGAATCGGCATCCTGAGGCAGTATTCAAGAACGGGATGATCACCGTCACTTTTGAAAAGACCAAGAAAGCGGAACCCAAGAAAATCTCGATCCGCTCCGGTTGATTACCGAGGCAATTGCAAAACTAGGGCGAGAGTGATGCTTTTTCGGGGGCTTGAGTGCTAAAGTTTGTTTTACTCCCGAAAAAATCGGCTCTTTCCCTTAGTTTTGCAAT
>JABDEH010000060.1 GCA_013287215.1 Chlamydiota bacterium | reverse complement strand
ACAGTTGGTAAAGCCTTAACGTATTAAAAATGAGCTTGTTAGAATTATTTTAGAATTTTGAGGAGCTGTTTGAGAGGCTTCTCGCCTCCCTTGAGCGCGCCGGTCTTTTTTTCGCTGGTCTGGGGCTTGTTTTCTTCCCAGGGAAAGGGGTGTTTGGCAGGCGGCGAATGGGAATTTTTATCGGGAAGCGCGCCCAGATTGTTGAGTAGTTCGCCGACGATGGCGCCCGCGGAGCCGCCGAAGATCTCGCCGGCGATGTCCTTTTGCTGCCAAGCGAGTAGAGCTGCGATCTTGGCTGTGGCCTTGGCGGTGTTGATCTTCACGTCGCTGGTTGTCCCTTTGAGCGGGATGTGGAGCATGTAATGCTCGGGAAGGTTTTTGATCCCGAAGGCTTCTTTGAGGGTTTGAGGGGTGAGCCCCAGAACCATATCCACCTTATCGTCCACGAAGTCCATTTTTCCCCAGAGGGCGATATCAAAGGTCTCGGCGACAAGAATTTCTGTCCGCTCAATGGTCGCAGAGCCGTTTTGGATCTTGAAGTCGATCGGCGCAAACCAGAGCTTGAGCTCTTTTTCCCGGGTCAGTTGCTTGGATTTGAGGAGGCCGAGAGTGATGCTCAAGTTGCCGTCGTTGTGGCAGGTGACTTGACCGAGCTCGACTCTGCCCTTGGGGAGCTGAAAGCGGCTCATTTCAAAGGGAAGCAGAGGCAGGGAAAATCCCTCGGGAGCAATTTCTAAGGTGAGGGGATTGTTCGCATAGATGGCGGAGATCGAGAGGGGGTTGACATCTTGGACCAGCCACTGGCTGAGCTCTTTGCTCATCAGGATCTGCGCGTGGACCGGTTCAGAGAGGGTCAAGATTCCTTTGTTGATGTTCCCTTTCAGGGCGGCGCGCGTGTTGGGAGAGTGGACGCGGAGGCGCAAGGGGCCGCTCTGATTCCGGAGCTGCGTGTCGAGATCGATATTGACCGCCTGGCCGAAGAGGGAGGTGAAGGGGAAATTGGCATGGCCAAAGTTGCGGGCGATGCTGTCGAGGAGGACCGAGGGGAATTGGTCTAGCTCTGCGGTCAGCGCAGTGTGCTCAGTATCCCATTCGCCGTCGATGGTGACTGACCCGGGGTTGATCGTGCCGTGGAGATGAAAGCGCAAAGGATCCTTCGGCGAGGATTTGTCGAGGGTGACGTTTAAGTTTTTTAAGGTGGTGACGCTCTGAGTTTGTTTTTCTCTCAAGGAAAAATTGCTCACTTCGAGCTTTGCGTTGCAGAGAAGCTGGGTCCAGTCTAAGTTGCGGGAAATGAAGAGGCGCGTGGCGGAGAAGTGGACGGTTGTCGGTGTATTGAGAGAAAAGGGGCCTTCGGTCTTGCCAAGCCAGCGGTCGATGAGCGCGTAACCTTCTTTAGTGAGAGAGAGTTGAACCTCGGCTGGATGCTCAAGTTCGTAGCGGCCATTTTTATACGAAAAGGCGCTATTTAAGGAGAGGAGCGCGCTCGATCCCTTAATTTTGAGGGTTTCTGCAGACGGCGACTTGGCTAACTCGACGCTCAGCGTGAGAGTAGGGCCGATCAGGGGCGCGAGCGGTTTGGAGAGCCACAGCTCGATCACGGGCGTCGAGAGGTCGTGGAGGTGCGCCTGAGCTGTGAGGTGCCCATTTTCGAGATCAAGGGCATGGTCGAGGGAAACTTCGGCATCGATCATGCCGGCTGGCTGGCCTAACACTTGGGCTTGGGCCGAGAGGCTCGCAAAAGCCATGGGCGCTTTGCCGTCGAAGTGGAACTGGAATAGGGCGTTTTTCAGGTCGGCCTGATTTTTTTTATCGGCGCTGCCAAGAGTGATGTTCTCAGCCATGGCCTTGCCTTTGAATTTCAGGCGGCCCGGCTGTAGGTCTTCAAGAGGAAGTATGAGCGGGTCGAGCTGGATTTTCAGGAGGGCGGGTTTCATGAGGACGACCTGGTCCACATAGGCTGCGAAGAGATCCTCTCGGACCGTATAATCAAGCGCCAGCGGCTTTTTAATGACGAGGGAGAGGGGATCTCTTTTCAGGCTGCAGGCAAAGACGGCGCTGAGCGTGTCGGAGTGCATCTGAACGTCGATCTCTTTTAGGCTTTGTGCATCGATTGTGCAGAGTACGTTGCGGAAAGCATAGAGGGACTCTGCCTGCAACTGTGCTTTAAGCTGTATTGTTTCCAGCGAGAAAGGTTTAGGGAGGATGAGCTCATCGATGATGAGGGAAGTCCCATTTTCAATGCTTGCCTTGAGCTTCAGTGTGGGCGCAGCGCTGAACAGCCCCAAGAGATCGCCCGAGGCGGCCAGGGGGCCTTGCGCGCTTTGGGCTGTCAAGTCAAACGCGATGTCTTTGTCCAAAGCATTGGAAGAGACGCGGAACTGCACGTTTTGCAGCTCGGAGATCTCCGCCAGCGAGAGGATAGCTTGGAGGGAAGCCTCCGGAAATTTTAGGTTGGGGAGGCGGAACTGTTCGATCGTAATTTTTCCGCTTGCCGGCCCTTGCAGGGGAACTCCAGCGAGGGCTGCTAAGGCGGGAGTGAGCGTGAAGGAGATCTTTGCGGGGCTTCTCAACGTGACAATGTCATTTTGCGATTGGGTCTCAATGTAGGCGTTGAGGAATTGTGAGGCAGCGTTAAGCGACACTTCAAAGGTTTCCGGAGAATTTTTCGCCAGCAGATCCAGGTTGATCGAAGGTCCGACTGTCGAGAGAAGAAGGCCTTTATAGTCTTTGGAGATCAAGGAGAGAATTTGATCGATCCCTTTGACGGGGAAGTTCTTCATGTTGGCGCTTAGGTCAAAGGCCAGTGTCTGGGGCTGCAGGGCGGCTTTGAGAGCGAAAGCTCCTTTGATCTCGCTTTGTTCCGAGAGGCCTTTTAAGTGGAGGAGGATATCGGTGCGCGCCTTGTTCACCTCCAGATCTAAAGAAAGGGAGCGAAACACGATGGGTTCGATGCCGCCGCCTTCAATCGAAAGGGAGCCGTTGTCTAAGGTGAGCTTTCCTGTGAGGACTAGCGGCAGCTTGCTGAGCTTGGAAGAGGGTGTGTCGCTGGGGGTAAAGGAGGAGGACTGCAGGTGGACTTGGGGATTGGTCAATGTGACCAGTTCAAGATTTTGCTTGAAGAGAATGGTCCAGAGGGAAGCGTCGATCGCAACCCTTTCGCAGTGAAACAGGGGGATCTCGCGCTCATCGACCAAGGCAATTTCTGTGATCTCCTGAGAGCTTAGCCAGCTGAGGGAGAGGTCTTCGATTGTGAGCTTGCCGGGTAGTTTCTTATTGAGGAAGGCGAGGAATTTTTTTTGTCCCCAGGAGGAGGAGAGCAGCATCGGAAGGACTGCGATGCAGCCGAAGAGAACAATGAAGAAAATACCAATGGAGAGAAGAGCAGTTTTCATGGGGCCTCCAACGAATTGTATAACAAAGAGGCTTTAAAAGGAAATAGGAGCCGGTGGGGTTTGGATAGGATGCAACGCAAAGCCGCAGAGAGCCGCATACTCAAGAAAAACTAAGTCGTTTCAACGCAAACCGCAAACATACTTTTACCCCTATGTATTTCTTGCATTATAAGATGCAACGCAAAGACGCAAAGGCGCGAAGACGCAAAGGGAGGAAGGTCATAGGAATTGCAAAGGGCGATCTCTCGTTTCTTCACGCGTCTTTGCGTCTTGGGTGCGACAGGATAAGTCGCGTTAATCTAGTGACATGAAAGGAGGTCACCATGTAAGTGCTTATACGACATGAAGCGAGTCATGCGGTTACTGAGGTAACTCAGTGGTCGAAGCGTTGACAGCAAATGCACGAGCCGTAATGCAAATAAACTATTTAAGCCTCGTTACCAAAAATAACTTACGAGGGGTGAAGTTCTCCAAGATAACGAAACCTGCTATCACTGGGGAAGAATAAGCATGAGCACCCAGTGGCCTCGTCGGGGTCAGGATAGACAGCGCGTGCATAAAGAATAACGACGGAACCTGCGAGATCCGATAAAGATTGCTTGACCCGAGGAATCGGGCGTAAACAACAGAGAGGGGGAATACATAACCTCTAGACTGGCTATATCGGAAGTCAGAGGGACTTGTAGTAGTGATGAAGCGGAGTAATGTCCGTGGAGCGAAGGAGTCCTGCTTGAAGTAATGTAACTGTAATAGAGAGGAGCATCCGATTGGTATGAAACCTAGTACGGAAGAAGATACGACCCTGGAGAGATTGCTAGAATGTGATATTAAGAAAGGGTTGGATCCCAAAGTGATCCTCACGAGGCAGAAACTGGCACAGAAAGCTCAAGAAGAACCGAAATTTCGTTTTTACTCACTCTATGGCCTGATCAACAGGTCAGATGTACTGGAAACAGCATGGAGATTGGTTCGAGAGAATCGAGGAGCCCCCGGAGTTGATGGCATATCTATAGAAGATATTGTGCGTCAAGAAGAGGGTCCAAAGAAGCTGTTGACTGAAATCAGTGTAGAACTCCAGAACAAAACCTATAAACCCAAACCTATCCGAAGAGTATACATTCCCAAAGCAGATGGTTCACAACGTCCCCTAGGGATACCTACAGTCAAAGATCGTGTTGTCCAGATGGCTACCACGCTAATCCTTGAGCCGATCTTTGAAGCAGATTTCCTTGATTGTTCCTATGGCTTCAGGCCCGGAATTTCCGCGCATGAAGGAATCAGGGAAATCTCAGATGAAATCAAGCAAGGGAGGACAACAGTATATGACGCGGATATGAAAGGGTACTTTGACTCAATACCCCACGATAAACTCTTGGCATGTGTGAGAATGAGAGTCACAGATAGCTCAGTGTTAAAACTGATCAGAATGTGGCTTCAGGCTCCGATTATGGAACCCCCCAAAGACAAAGGCGGGGGTCCAACAATCACATACCCAACGAAAGGCACTCCGCAAGGAGGGGTTATTTCACCTTTGCTTTCGAACCTCTATTTACATTGGTTCGACGTCATATTCCATAAGGATGGCGGCCCAGGAAAGATGATCAATGCCAAGCTGATCAGATTTGCCGATGACTTCGTAGTGCTAACGCGCTTTCGATCTTATCAGACAGAAGAGTTTATAAGAAGGAAACTGGAAGAATGGATGGGCCTAGTGCTCAATAAAGAGAAAACCAAAGTGGTGGATTTAACACAGAAGAAGAGCTCTATCGACTTTCTGGGGTTTAATCTAAGATTTGTCAGGAGTAAATACAACTCAGGCCAATATCTTAAGATAGAGCCAAAGAAGAAAGCACTTGCGAAAGCAAGGGCGGCAATCAGGGAAATACTTAATCGTAAGAACAACTACCTGCCTGTGGACGAAGTCGTCCAAAGGGTAAATAGGTTCTTAGTGGGTTGGGCAGAGTACTTTGCGATAGGCCACCCTTCTGCGGCATTTACCAAGATGGATCACTTTGTTGAAGAACGAATGCGTAGACATCTTCAGAAGAGAAGTCAAAGAGGGTACAAGAAGGGTGTAGATGAAACTTGGTATCAGGTCTTCCGAAGGTTAGGTCTTAAAAGACTTACGGAAATTTGCGAAGCTTCAAGGTAAGCCGTATGCGGGAAATCTGCACGTACGGTTTGACGAGGGGGAGAGGTATTCCTCTCCCTACTCTATCGCCTTTGCGTTTAACTGTCCTAATCATCCCAAGTTGTTAGTCATATAACGTTGCAAGAATAACTTATGCGTAAAAGTATGCTTACGTCTTTGCGTTTATCCCGTAGTAGGGAAGAGAGGTGTTTTCTAGACCTTGCAAAATATTTTTTGAAATATTAAAATCTGGCCAAATTGAGATTATCAAGGACCGTACAGATGAAATCCACAATTCCCGCTCACAAAACTGCTAATGATCTTGATTCACTAAGGAAGATGATCGCGCATGGCGAAGATAGCCGCCATCAGTTCAAGGAAGATGTACGCAACAGCGATTCTTTGGCTGCTGAGATGGTGGCCTTTTCAAATTCTCGCGGGGGCCACATTTTCATCGGAATCTCGAATCGGGGAGATTTGGTCGGTCTGACGAGCGTCGAAGTAGATCGTATGAACCAGCTGATCAGCAACAGCGCGAGCCAGCATGTGCGCAGTCCAATTACTGTACATACGGAAAATATCTCCGTTGGATCAGACCGAGTGGTGATCGTAGTGACCATTCCGGAAGGTATCGACAAGCCTTATTTTGACCACCAAGGTGTGATTTGGTTGAAAAGCGGCGCTGATAAAAGACGCGTTCAGTCCAAGGAAGAATTGAGGCGCCTGTTCCAAGAAGTTGACCTGCTACATGCGGACGAAGTTCCCACCCGGGCCGGTGTGGACAAGATAAATTCCACGCTCATCGCGAGCTTTCTTAAGGTGGCCTACAAGGAAGAGTGGCCCGATTCACACGCAGAGAGGGTGTCTCTTCTTGAAAACATGAACTTGGCAAAAGGCGATCGACTCAATTTGGCAGGCCTTCTGTTGTTTGGAGATAAACCTCAATTCTTCAAACCGGCATTTATCGTGAAGGCTGTCACGTTCCCCGGTACTGAAATTGGCAGCAAATATGTGGACAGCGAAGATTTTGAAGGGCCCCTCCCCGTAGTCTTTCAGGGCGCTTTGAGGTTCATTATGCGGAATCTGCGCAAAGTTCAAAAAAACAAAAGTGTGAACTCGGTCGGGGACCCTGAAGTGCCTCAGAGCGTTTTTGAAGAGCTTCTGGTCAACGCTCTCGTTCACCGCGATTATTTCATCAGCGCGCCTGTGAGACTTTTCATTTTTGATGATCGGGTAGAAATCATTAATCCCGGCAATTTGCCCGATCATCTTACCATTGAAAAGATCCGCGCGGGAAATTCTATCCAGCGCAATTATATTTTAGCATCTTTTGTGGCCAAAGGTTTGTTGCCTTACCGTGGACTTGGCACAGGAGTCAGACGCGCCTTGCACGAATGGCCGCAAATCCAATTTGTGGATGACCGCGAAGGTTGCCTCTTTACATCTTCGGTTCAACGGGTGGTTTCTCTTTCTGTCATTAAGGAAAGATTGAATGACCCTATAAACGGCCCTATAAATGCCCCTATAAATGCCCCTTTACCGGATCTACAAGAGGAAATTTTACAGATTATCAAAGACAATCCCTGGGTGGCCTATGAGGACATCGGCGAAAAAACAGAAAAAGACCGGAGTACGATTAGAAGAAACATCCAGCAGCTCAAATCATTGGGGTTGGTGGAACGCTCAGGATCTAAGAAAAAAGGATTTTGGAAAATTCTAAAGCAGCCGGATGAACCGTAATTCTTATTTGCGGCTCCGCCAAGACCAGTTATTGCAATTTGGTTAAAATCCCCGACCTGTTAAATCAAACTTAACTTTGATTTGTTCGTTTTCAATTGTAATTGTAGTCGTTGATTTTTCATGGAGTAGCCCATTGACGTATGTATTTGCCTTTTTCACGGCTTTCAGAAGGGCCCCCTGGTGTGCTGCTCAAATTGGAAGCTGTTGCCTGTGAGTTGTTTGTTGTAGTGGAGCTTGTTATAGCGGATGTGGACATTGTTATTCTCCTTGTTTTTATCAGTAATTAATTTCGCTATAGCATGCTAAACATTTCTAATTTGGCGCTAGCTCAAATTAATTCATGGGCTAGCATTTACA
>JABDEH010000059.1 GCA_013287215.1 Chlamydiota bacterium | reverse complement strand
AAAAGACGGGAGCAAGGGCGCGCACTCGGGCACGAAAGAAATTAGTAGAGTAGTAAATCTTTCTTACGAGCCCGTGCCTTAGTGCTCAACTGATGCGTCTGGACTTGGGAGCTCTTTCGCCATTTTGCCAAAACGTGGTGTAAGCAGTCCCATCTTTTGGCGTGAATTTACCTAGACCATGCCTCTGGTTATTTTCCCAGGCTCCGGCATATTCATCCCCGTTTGCATAGGTAAAGGTACCTTGGCCACGGATCTCATTATTGACCCAAGCTCCGGCGTAGCGTGTTCCATCTGGATAGGTGTATGTTCCTAGGCCATGCTTTTTTCCCTGTTCAAAACTCCCGACGTATTTATCCCCATTTGGAAAGATTTCTGTACCTAGGCCATGGCGCCTGTTATTTTGCCAAGCCCCGTCAAACATTACCACTCCATTTGCAGAGATGAATTTACCCGGGCCATGGCGCATGTTATTTTGCCAAGCTCCTGCGTAGCGCGATCCATCTAGATAGGTGTATGTACCTTGGCCATGCTTCTGTCCATCTACCCAACTCCCGACGTATTTTCCATTTGAATAGTTCAATGTGCCTAGGCCAGTATGGGGCGTGTCATTTTGCCAAGTTCCGTCAAACACTATCGCTCCATCCGGAGAGAAGGATTTACCGGGGCCATGCCTTTTTCCATCTACCATACTCCCGACGTATTTTCCACTTGAATAGTTCAATGTGCCTAGGCCAGTATGGGGCTCGTTATTTTGCCAAGTTCCGTCAAACAATATCGCTCCATCCGGAGAGAAGGATTTACCGGGGCCATGCCTTTTTCCATCTACCATACTCCCGACGTATTTTTTTCCATTTGAATAGTTCAATGTGCCTAGGCCAGTATGGGGCTCGTTATTTTGCCAAGTTCCGTCAAACAATATCGCTCCATCCGGAGAGAAGGATTTACCGGGGCCATGCTTCTGTCCATCTACCCAACTCCCGACGTATTTATCCCCATTTGGATAGATCGATGTGCCGAGTCCATGGGGCGTGTCATTTTGCCAAGTTCCGTCAAATAATATCGCTCCCGGAGAGAAGAATTTACCCGGGCCATGCCTTTTTCCATCTACCACACTCCCGACGTATTTTTTTCCATTTGAAAAGTACAATGTGCCTAGGCCAGTATGGGGCTCGTTATTTTGCCAAGTTCCGTCAAACACTATCGCTCCATCCGGAGAGAAGGATTTACCCGGGCCATGCATCTTTCCATCCACCCAAGTTCCTGCTAAGCGCAATCCACTTGTATAGGTGTATGTACCTTGGCCATGCTTCTGTCCATCTACCCAACTCCCGACGTATTTATCCCCATTTGGATAGATCGATGTCCCGAGTCCATGGGGCTTGTTATTTTGCCAAGTCCCATCATATACCACCCCATTTGCAAGGATGTTTTTGCCTTGGCCATGTCTCTGTCCATTGTCATCTGATGACTGGACAGACGAAACTCTGCCTTCCAACGGTCTTGGATCAGACGATGAGGCAGATCTGAGATTTGCAAGAGCGGGTGCTGATAACTCGCGATCCGCAGGTACGGCTGAAGCAAGGTCTATGGGTTTGGAAGTGTCTTTGTTTACTGCGCTTACGGTCATATTTTCGCCTTAGTTTGTAATTATTTAAAAACAGTGTTAAAAATATAACGTAATTATAACTGTTCTATTGAATTAATATCAATTTGAATTAACTAAAGGCGTCAATTATTCTCTGTAGTGTTACAAGCAGGTATCATCGCTTTGACAGTCAAAGGGTTGCAAGCAGCTTTGGGCTTAGTTTTTTCAGCCATTGCGCGCAAAGTTGTGGAAGAGAGTTCGCGGATTTTTGCTTCGGCCAGTTTGTCCGCAGGATCGAGATCGGTGAGCGCATCATTGTTTATTGAAGAACTCGTCCCTCAAGGGACGAGATTCTCCGACGGTTTAAGGATTCTTGCCATAAGATAGCCCGCCTAACCCGCCCCTGAAGGGGCAGGATTGCGGCGAGCGCACCGTTCAACAAACGCTACTATTCAGATACACTCTTCCCCTATAAGAAAGATAAAGATCGGGCAAGGGCACGGAGGGTCCCCGATTATTCTTCTCTTAAGGGCGGCTGGGCAGAAATTTCCTTTTGCGTCTAAATAGGGGGCAATGGTAAATTGTATGTTTTTGAAAACAACCTTAACAAGTGATTTATGAAAGATTTTATCGCCTATCTCATCAAAAACCTCGTCGACCAGCCTGACGCTGTCGATGTCCAAATCTTCGACGGACAACAGGGAACGATCCTAGAAGTACGTGTTTCTCCTGCAGATGTCGCCAAAGTGGTCGGCCGTCAGGGAAGAACGATCAAATCCTTGCGCACCCTGGCCATGACTGTGGGCGCTCGGTTCGGAAGACGCGTGCGGCTCGAGCTGATCCAGTAAGAGATAGCTCAGGTTTTATTTAGCGCAGTTGCCGATTTTTTTTGAAAAAAATTATTTTTAATTTTACAATGACTGCCATGGCTTTAGGAATTGAGATTGCTGTAGAACATTTCAGGTGCCATGATGTGGTCCGTGTCCAAGGACGGCTTGACGCGCGGGCGGCGCTTTCTCTTGAAGAAGCACTGGATGCCCTCCGGGCGAGCGGATGCATGCAGCTGATCATGGATTTTGCGGAGGTCGATTATTTGAGCAGCGCGGGCATGCGGGTGCTCCTGTCGACGGCTAAAAAGTTGAGGATGAGGGGCGGCAAGTGCCTTTTCTGCGCTTTTGGCGAGGACGTGATGGAAATGATCAGATCTGCCGGGTTTGAGCAGATTTTTGCGATGTATCTCACAGAGAGCGAAGCGCTCGCGGCAATTTAGCTAGACTTTTTAGCGAGAAGACTTAGGGAGACGTATGGGTCGAGGTGTGGCTTTTGAAGACAAAGAACTTCAGGCGCTTCTCTCCCATTGGGAACAAGTTTTAAAACAAAAAAGTCCCGTCCATCCCAAAAAAAAGAAGGTGATTGTGATTTCCGGCCCTACCGCGGTCGGGAAAACCCAGCTTTCCTTGATCATTGCCCGCGCTCTCGGGGGGGAGATCATTTCTGCCGATTCGATGCAGGTCTATCGAGGCATGGATATCGGGACCGCCAAGGCCTCTAAGGGGGACAGGATCGAGGTCCCTCATCATTTGATCGATAGCCGCGATCTCGATGAGAATTTTAGCGTGATCGATTTTTATCAGGAGGCTAACCAGTCCATCCGGGAGATCTTTTCCAAGGGGCGCGTCCCGATCGTCGTGGGAGGCACCGGGTTTTATCTTCATGCCCTCATCTATGGCCCGCCGAGCGGTCCCACATCGGTCCCTGAGGTGAGAAAACGGCTGGAGGAGGAAATGGAGGCACAGGGGCCGCTCGTTCTTTATGATCGGTTGAGGGAGAAGGACCCCGATTATGCCAAGACGATCACATTCCGCGATCGGCATAAGATTGTCCGGGGGCTTGAAATCATGGAACTGACCGGCCAAAAGGTTTCCTCCTTTTCCAAATCGGGGGATAAAGAGAGCTCAGAGTATGACTTTCGATGCTGGTTTCTGTATAAACCTAAAGAAGTTCTTTATCCTTTGATTGAAAAGCGGTGCGAGGATATGCTGCGGGACGGGCTTGTGGCAGAGGTCATGCAGCTGGAAAAAGAGGGCCTCCGCAACAATCAGACGGCGGTCCAGGCGATCGGGTATAAGCAGTGCCTCGAATTTTTGAAGACGGCGCAGACTCCGGACGATTATGAACAGTTTGTGGCGCATTTTAAGCAAGCTTCGCGCCGGTATGCGAAAAGACAGCTGACGTGGTTTAGAAAAGAAACGCTCTTTCGCTGGGTGGACCTCCAGGAGATTTCTATGGAGATGGCGGCCGAAATGATCATCCAGGATTGCGAACTTTCTTTTTGACTCTGCAATTGCTTCTGTACTTAAAATAACGTATGCGATAGGATTTTGTTCTAAAAAAAAGAGAATTGTTGTGACAAGTGAGCAGTTAGATATCCTCGAGCCAGTCGCGAATGTGGAAACCTCAAAGATGGTCTCCCTCGCCGAGTTCCTAGAGATTTTTGAAAAAGAGGCTGAGGTGGAACAGAAGATCCGCCTGAGCATCGATTTCATGCGGGCGGCGCTTTCCCAATCGGGAAATCCCCGGTTCAAAGACTTTTGGGAAGGGAGGCGCATGTGCCTGCCGCTTTTCAAAGAAAATATCACCGCGACAGGGCGCACGCTTCTTTGGGGCGAGTATATCGAACTTTCTTCGGAAGCCCGCCGCCTAAAAGAGATCCTGGACGAACAATCTGCCTTTGCGATGGAGCAGATTGAGCTCGCGATCCAATCGATGGAAAAAGATCTTGAGCAGTACAGCGAGCAGCTCGCGCAGATTCCGGAGCTGACATTTCCTGAAACTTGTCATTCTCTCTGCAAGAAAGCGGATAGTTACAGCAGTCTGCAGCGCGAACTCTATCTTCTCAATACGCTCGCTTCCCGAGTCAACGGTCTGCGCAAAGAAGTGATCAAAACAGAGATGCGCGTCCGCTTCAAGACTAAATTTTTTGAGCGCCTCTCTACGATCGGCGACAAGATTTTTCCTCGGCGTAAAGAGCTCATCAAAGACATCTCCGCCGAATTTATTGCGGATGTTGAAGCCTTCATCAAAGAGCACTTCAGCCAAGAGGCCTCGGTGTCTCTGTTCCTCTTGCGCGAAGAGATCAAGGCGTTGCAGAACGCCGCGAAATTGCTCACGCTCAATACTCACGCCTTCACTGAAACGCGCCTCCAGCTCAGCAAGTGCTGGGACCAGCTCAAAGAGTGGGAAAAAGAGCGGAAGAAAGAGATTTCTCAGAAGAAAGCGGTCTTCAAGATAAATCATGACGAGGCGATGGAGAAGATCAAGGCCTACGCTGCGGAATGCATGCAAGAGGGAGCCAATGAAGAGGCTCTGCTTAAGGCCGGCGATGAACTTCTGGCCCAGATGAAGACGCTTGAGCTCGGCAATGAAGAGGTCTGGTCGCTCAAAGAGGCGTTCCAGCTCGCCAAACGGCCGCTGATAGACAAACAATTTCTCATTGAGCAGGAAAGAGAACGGCAAAATGCCGAGAGGGAAGCACAGAGAAAAGAGAAGAAAGAGCAGCTGAGGGCCGATCTCCAGACGCTCTCGCAGGATGCCGACTCGTTAGACCATGCCGCCCTTGAAGAGAAACGGAAAGGACTTCTAAAATCTTACGAGCTTCTCGCGCTCAGTAAATCAGAAAAACAGGTCTTTGAAAAACTGCTCAAGCAGCTGCGCGATCTCGCCTTAGACAAAAAAGATAAAGCGGCGATGCAGCTCTCTGCAGACGACCTTCAATCCTTAGAGAATTTGCGCACCATTCTGGGCGAGCGCAAAGAGCGGCGCCAAGAGATCAAGACACTTCTCGAATCTTACCGCAAAGCACTGGGCGGATCGGGATTTGATTTTGAAAAGGCGATGATGTATCGCGAGCTCATCGACGCCGAAAAGGTCCGTTTGGACACCGCGAATGCCTCCATTCAGGAGATTGAAGAAAAGATCTCCGAATTAGAAGGGTAAGGCACATTTGCTCAGTGTTTTTGATCTGGACCACACGCTCGTTAAGGGAAATAGCAGCTACCGTTTCTGTAAATACCTTTTTCGTCATAAGGTCTTTCCCTTTTCCACCCTCGTCTACTCTACCCTATGCTATTGGCGCTTCAAATTCCACGGCTTAAGCCTCTTGGAGCTCCATGAAAAAATTTTCCGCCGCATCCTTCAAGGGCGCACCCTGGCTTCTTTAGAAGCCCATGTCGACGCATTCCTCAAAGAAAATCTCTTCCCTTTTCTCTACAAACCCGCCTATGAATGCCTCCGGCACTCACAAAAGCGGGGCGACTACACCGTCATCCTCTCCAACTCTCCACAGTTTTTGGTAAAACCGATCGCCCGGTTTTTTAAAGTGAATGAGTGGGGCTCCTCACTTTACGCCGTTGACAAAGATGATCGACTCTGTCACATTTTATCTTTAATGCAGGGGGAAGATAAGGCCCGGTATGTGGCAGAACTCGCTTCCCGTTTAGGCATTGCAAAACAAGATGTGACCGTGTATTCCGATAGTTACTTAGATCTTCCGTTCCTCTTATCTGCAGGCAGGGCAGTCGCGGTCAATCCCGACAAGAAGCTGCGCCGCTATTTTCAAGAGAGAAAATGGAATATTCTCTAACTTAAACGAGGACTCATGAACCCAAGATATCATGCTGTTTTAGAAGTCGCCTCAAGACGCGCGAAGAATGATGCGACTGCGCGCGGGGCGGTGGAGAAGTTTGGACACCTCACCTTTAGCAAAGCCATGATGCAGCGCATGCTGCCGAAAGAGGTGTTCAACCATCTGATCCAAGCGATCGAGGGAAAAGGGAAGGTCAGCGCGGAAAACGCCGATATCATCGCCTCTGCGATGAAAGATTGGGCAATTGGCCTCGGAGCGACCCATTATTGCCACTGGTTCCAGCCGCTCACGGGCCTCTCTGCGGAGAAGCAAGATGCCTTTATCGAATGGAAAGGATCCGATACGCTCATCGAAAAATTTTCCGGAAAACAGCTCATCAAAGGGGAGCCCGACGGCTCTTCGTTTCCCTCCGGCGGCCTGCGCAGTACCGATGCCGCGCGGGGCTACACGAGCTGGGACCCTTCGTCGACTGTCTTTTTACGCAAGTCGGGAAGCCACTGCGTCCTTTACATTCCCGCCATCTTTTTTTCTTGGACCGGCAAAGCTCTCGACATGAAGACTCCGCTGCTTCGCTCGGATGCGAAGATCAACCATGCCGCGCTGCGGCTGATGGCGCTCTGCGGGGTTGAGGCCGCCTGCGTCTACTCGACGCTGGGCACGGAGCAAGAGTATTTTCTCGTCGACCGTCTCTTCTATCAACTCCGTCCTGATCTGCTTCTTGCAGGCAGGACCGTCTACGGCGCTCCCTCGCCCAAAGGCCAAGAGCTGGAAGACCACTACTTCGGCATTATCAAAGAGAGGCAGCTCGCCTTCATGCAAGAGTTTGAAGCGGAAGCTTTCAATCTGGGGATCCCGCTTAAAACAAGACACAAAGAGGTGGCCCCCGGACAATTTGAAGTGGCCCCGATTTTTGAGAGGGCGGCAGTGGCCGTCGACCACAACATTCTGCTCATGGAGCTGATGGAACAGGTGGCAGAGCGCCATGATTTTGCGTGCCTTTTCCACGAAAAGCCGTTCATCGGCCTCAATGGTTCCGGCAAGCACAATAACTGGTCGCTGGCGACGAACACGGGAATGAACCTCTTCGACCCCACCGACTCTCCCAGCACCCATTTCCCGTTCTTGATCTTAATGGCCGCGACCCTGCACGCCGTCCACGAACATGCGCCCCTGCTTCGCGCCTCGATCGGGTCTCTCGGCAACGACCACCGGTTGGGCGGCCATGAAGCGCCTCCCGTGATCATTTCCGTTTACCTGGGCAAAGCCCTAGAGGATCTTCTGGACAATATCGAAAATGAGATCACGCCCTCTGCCTATGTTCCGGAAAAATGCGACCTTGGGCTGTCGATGATGCCCGAATTCATCAAAGATAATGCCGATAGGAACCGCACCTCGCCTTTCGCCTTCACGGGCAATAAATTTGAATTCCGGGCTGTCGGCTCGTCGGCCAATTGCGCCCTTCCCGCCGCAGTGCTCAACGTGAT
>JABDEH010000058.1 GCA_013287215.1 Chlamydiota bacterium | reverse complement strand
CAGACAATTACAAAACAGCTTGCTAACGCTGTAGTCCTAAAAATGCCGTGTGACCAAAAAAAAGAGATCTCGCAAGCGGTCTTAGGTGCGGTCATAGAACTTGCAGCAGAAACATTCGCTCATGCGAAAGGCGCCGAAACGGGGGTGAAGAGAGAAATTCCACAAATCATGCTCCGCCTTCGAGATATGGGAACTTCGCTAATCATAGACAATCCACAAGAAGGTTTCACTATAAAATCCTTTATAAACATTAGAAAAATACTAACTGATCAAGAATTGGTTCAGCTATCGATGAATTTAGAAACAGCCCTCTTAAACTGCGCAAAAAAAGTTTAATATTCACGAGCCACTGAACACAGGTTGCAGTGGCTTCACCATGACTTCATCAAGGACTTTCCCTTCTTCATTGAAGGCTTTGATCGTGCTCCCCTCTTTTCCCAAAGTCACCAACCAAAAACAATTCGACTGGGCGGCCTTTTCCAAATACCAGTGCTTCGACGGTTTTCTCGGAGCCACACCCCAGGCGCCGTCGCCCAAATAAAGGACCCCCTGGGGATCTACTTTTCCCTCTTTCAACGGAAAGGTCCGTTTGAATGCATGGTTGTGATGCTCGAAAGCAACCTGCACCCCTTCGCTTTCAAATAAGGGCACCCAATGCTGCCGGATCTTCGCTGGAGTAGACCCTTCGTAGGGGTAGACCGACGGATAGGCCCCGACATGGTAGGCGGCAAATTTATAGAGAGGCTGTCTCGACTTTAAGTTCGCTTTCAACCACTCCGTCTGCGCCCCGTCGATCGGGTAGGTGTGGCCCGTGTCGAGGAGGATTAGGCTAAGATAGGAACCTGCGTCGAGGGCCCGGTAGGAAACATAGAGCTGCGGAAAGGGGAAAAACTCATAAAAAAGGAGCGATTTTTGACGCGGGTCGACCATTCTGCTCGGCACATCGTGGTTGCCGATGGCCACGACCATTGGGATTAGCCGTCCATCGGAAGTGACCATCGCCCGCCGATATTCCCGGAAAAAGTTCTCCCACCGCTCCACTTCCCAGTTCATTCCCTTAAAGCGCTGGAGCCCGTGAGCATAGGCAATATCCCCTCCAATCACCACAAAGTCGGGGTTGTGCTCCGCGATCTCTAAATTCGTCTTCCTGAAGAGCTGGTAGTACATGAACGCATCCCCCCCGACTGCAAAACGGAGGTCTCTGTCTAGCTTCAAGGGAAGGGTCTTAAAACGGTAAATATTGCCCTCTCTGCCGATCCGGAATAAATACTCCGTATCCGATTCAAGATCAACAAGTTCGACCGTATGCACATGAATATCGGTCCGCGAAGGGCGCTTCACTGTCCCCTCTTTTTTGAGCCATTCCTGCCCCTGCCCCTGCTTTTGATAAAAAATCATTGAATACTTGTCATGCCTGGGGGTATGCCACAAAACGGTCATTGTAGATGCGGGATCGTGAATCCACGTGAGATAGAGAGAAGAGGGCTCACGTCCCTCAAGGATTCCCCAAAACAGAGGGAGGAGCAAAAACAATCTAATTACATTCATTTTCAGTATCTTATCAAATTTAAGCCCCTCTTAGCAATGAAAAATTAATTGAAAATTGAATTTATTATTATTAATAAATAATTTGCACTGGTGTTTATTGTTAATATTTGTTAAAATATGTGTATTAACAAATAAAGGTGTAAAATGAGTTCAATAACTATTTCGAACCCTAAGTTATACAATCATAACGACCGGCTCAAGTTTCAAGCTCCTCACAAATCCACCCTAGAGAAAGAGCTGGCCTCTAAAGTTGCGCCTTATGTACAAAAGGTCTTTCAAGCCCGTAAACTTACCGGAGAATTTAGCTTTAGTGCGAACAAGAAAGGGATTACAATTATCAAAAAGGACGGTAGCGAGACGACACTTGATGGTACAAAAGATGCTGCGCAAGATATTCTGGATGCCTGTCAAACGATTTGGGAAACCCGACATGCAGCAAGCGGCACTTCTGACCCCGTTGACCCTTCTCCTGCCAAGCCCTCACGATTCGCTTTGACTGCTGACGACCTCAAGCCTTATGCCGCCCTGCATTCAGAAACCCCTAAATCGCGATTGTCCGATCGGAAAGCGGCATCCCCAGCCGCAGGAAGCCTCCCTGCAGCTACAGGTACGGCAGTTCCAGGTGTCAGTAAGCTGACAGGGCACGTTGTAGCCGCACCTGCCGGCAAAGGTGGCAAAAAGCGCCAAATTACAGATCTTACAAATCAAGTTGCCGCGCTCACAAACCAAAAAGACGCCGCGCTAGTTCAAGTTCAAGATGCAAACCAACGCATCGCAGATCTCGGAAGAGGTCATGCCGCCGCTCTTGCCGGAGTCCAACAAAACCTTGCGGACGCAACAAGGGACAGAGATGCCGCTTTAGTTCAAGTTCAAGATGCAAACCAACGCGTCACTGATCTCGGAAGAGGTCATGCCGCCGCTCTTGCCGGAGTCCAACAAAACCTTGCAGACGCAACAAGGGGCAGAGATGCCGCTTTAGTTCAAGTTCAAGATGCAAACCAACGCATCGCAGATCTCGGAAGAGGTCATGCCGCCGTTCTTGCCGGAGTCCAACAAAACCTTGCGGACGCAACAAGGGACAGGGACGCCGCTCGAGTTCAAGTTCAAGCTGCAGACCAACGCATCGCCGATCTCGGAAGAGATCATGCCGCCGCTTTAGACCAGCTGGCTCTCACAGCCGATGGAATCTTAACCGAAAAAACTAATCTTAGTTTTCAATTTGATCAAGCCCGCCGTTCGATCGAAGGAATCAATGGCCAACTAGCGGGTGCGGAAAGAGAAATTGCCGAATTAAACAGAAATCACGCCCCTCTCCATGCTGAAATTAACCGCTTAACGACGCAGTTGCAATCCCTTCAGGAAGACTATGAAACTATGATTGCCGGTTTAGACGATGCGAGCCAAAAAGAAAAAGAAAGGCTTCAAACTGAAATTGACCAAGCGAAAAATACCCTCAGGAATAGAGAGGCTGAGCTGCAAGAGAACGCGCGTCAGATTGCCGCCCTTGCTAGGGACGCCGCTCAAGCTCAAGTTCAAGATACACACCAACGCATCGCTGATCTCGGAAGAGGTCATGCCGCAGCTCTAGAGCAGCTAGCTCTCATCGCCGATGGAATCTTAACCGAAAAAACTAATCTTAGTTTTCAATTTGATCAAGCCCGCCGTTTGATCGAAGGAATCAATGGCCAACTAGCGGATGCGGAAAGAGAAATTGCCGAATTAAACAGGAATCACGCCCCTCTCCATGCTGAAATTAACCGCTTAACGACGCAGTTGCAATCCCTTCAGGAAGACTATGAAACTACGATTGCCGATTTAGACGATGCGAGCCAAAAAGAAAAAGAAAGGCTTCAAACTGAAATTGACCAAGCGAAAAACATCCTCAGGAATAGAGAGGCTGCGCTGCAAGAGAACGCGCGTCAGATTGCCGCCCTTGCTGGCGAACTGGCTTCCGCAAAAGATCAAATTGCACAGGTTGAACGGGCGGCTGCTGAAGAGAAAGAAATCATCGCAATGCCTGAGCAAGATGATGCACAATTTAGCAATTTTATGGAGAGAACTCAAAATGCAATAGAAACTCTCGGGAAAAAAAAGACGGAAGCAGCGCAGCGGATCGCAGCAATCGAGCAAGAGAATGCGGAATGTAGAGACCTTTTGAAGAAGGCTGTAACTGCAATAGAAACTCTCGGAAAAAAAGCTAAAGACGCCACAGACGCTCTCGAACAAGAAAGGATGCAAGCGAGGCTGAAGGAGCAAGCCCCTGCTTCTCTCCTCGGCAGAATTGCAGCTCACCCTGTAGCCAAAGATCCTCTCATCCGGACGGCTACTGCGGTTGGTTTAACTGCTGTTGCCGCTCTTTCATGGTTCATGCAGCATTCCGCAGCGACTGCCCGGCCCTTTTTCAGGCCCTCATAACTTAGAGGCAATTGCAATAGGTTGCAATCGCCCCTTTTGCTAACTCTCTTCTTTCTCTATCTTTTTCACGTCTTCTTCCGAACCCGGCTGCACATCGGTGATTGCCGCTTTCAATATCTCCACTTTTGCGTTGTCATAAAGTTTTAAGATCACGGTATTTTCTTGGACGCGGACAATCGTTCCGAGCATTCCCATCGCTGTGACCTTATCCCCTTTTTTGAGGGATGAGCGGAGCTGTTCCATCGCTTTGCGCCGTTTTTGTTCGGGACGCCAGAGGATGAAGTAGAAAAAGAGCATGATGGCGCCGATCATAATCAACACGTTGAAATTGAAAGGAGCCGCAGGAGCCGCTGCATCGTCTGCAAAGAGAGACGCTGTCGCAAGCAAAGGGAGGAAAGACAATTTTTTCATGTAGGTATCCTTACACAGTTGGTTCAAAATGTCCAGCATGCCTCAATTCATAAGGAAAAGCAAGCAGAAATGATACCCTTTATCAAAAGTAAAAGGTATTAGTTCTTTTCTAGTAGAGCGATGTTCTCAATATGCGGAGTATGGGGAAATTGATCGACAGGCTGGAGTTCTAGCAGGCGATACCCTGCCTCTGTAAGGACCTTGATGTTTTGAGCCTGGGTTGTCGGATTGCACGAAATGTAGAGAATTTTTTTTGCATCTAGGCGGATCACATGTTGGAGGGCTAGGGGATCCAGACCGGACCTCGGCGGATCGATGACGACAGCATCGGCTTGGTTCTCTTTGGCTAGGAGGGTGCCCACATCGCCGCAGAGGATTGTGAAGTTGGCGATCTGGTTGAGCTCCCGGTTGCTCTCGGCATCAAACACAGCATGGGGATTGAGCTCAATGCCGATCACCTGCTTGGCCTTAAGGGCAATTGCCATGCCAAGAGTTCCTGTACCGCAATAGAGGTCATAAACAAGGGCCTCTGAGGAGGGTGAGAGCATGTCTAAAGCTCGGGAATAAAGGAGCTCTGCCTGTGCTGTATTAGGCTGGAAAAAAGAGGTGGGGCTGATTTTGAAGAGAAGAGGCCTTCCTTGGATCGTAAGGGATTCGGTGATGTGGTCGGGGCCCTGGACCTGGAGCTCATAAAATTGAGTGGGAGAGCCCTTGGCGATCTGGTGGACACGGATAAAAATGCTCTGGTTTTCTGCGGGAGGAAGCGCGGCGACAAAGCTTTTGAGCTGGGACTCTGAGAGCGCGAATGCAGGATTTCCGGAGACGGTGAGCATCACCATTTTATCCCCAGTCCGCTTCCCTTCCCTAAGAGTGAGGGTGCGCAGCGTTCCCGTATCTTTATAAAAATGGTAGGCAGCAAGACCGCTCTGCTTCCACCACTGCCGGACCGCCTTCAGCACGTCAAGGAACCAGGACTGCACGAGATGGCATTCCTGCAGATCGAGGACGCGGCCCCTCCCTTTGGCAAGCATGAGGCCTAAAAAATGGTCGCCGGCTTTATTTTGGGAAAAGGAAAACTCCATCTTGTTCCGGTATTCCCAAGGAGAAGGGCTGGGAAAAATGGGATGGAGCCGCGTCCCGGCTTGAATATAAGGCGCAAAGAGAGATGTGATGAAGGCCTGCTTTTCTTCCAACTGCTGCAGATAGGGAATTTGCTGGCGGGAGCATCCTCCGCAAAGAGGCACATGGGAACATCGGGCAGAATTTTGCATGTCCCGTAGGATAGGACATGCTAACAAAAAACGGTAGAGGCAATTTTTAAAATTGCTTGTGTATATCTATCTTTTTTTTGCCTTTTTTTTCCGGGCCGTTGTTTTTCCGTCCCCTTTTCTTTCTGCGGCAACCGATTCTTTGCGATAGACCTTCGCCACTTTTGCGATACGGACGGTGCCCACGCGGACGCGCTGGGACGCTGCTCTGTTGCCCGCTCCGGCTTTCCCGAGATCTGCCAATACCTCTTCCAAATGCATCTTTAAATGATTAATCGTTTCTTTCAATGACACAGTTTTGCTCCATAGTGTTATGCCTACTCTTTTCCATAAGTTCTTTGGAGATAATGTGCAAGTTTTTTTCGTTCTTTGAAGAAAACTGGTTTTAGGGGTAGACTGCGTCTATATCTCGACTTTGTGTGTTTTTAGCCCGACCGCCTCGGTCCATTTGTTTTCTGAGGCGTTTATTTAAACAGGAAGGGATTAAAAACCCCTTCCTGTTTAAATAAATCGACTAGTTTGGCCGTAGGCCAAATGTCAGAGAGCAAATGGGCAAGGCAGTCGGGCTAAAAATGTATAAAGTCGAGTATATGACAATTTATGTAAACGGCCATTTTGTAAAGGAAAGCGAAGGCAAAATTTCCGTTTTGGATTTAGGGCTTCTGCGCGGTTTCGGAGTGTTCGATTATTTGCGCACCTACCACGGCCGCCCCTTTCATCTCAAAGAGCACTTGCAACGGCTCAGCTATTCGGCGGAGCAGATCGGACTCCATCTGCCCGACTCGCTGCAGCAGGTCGAGAGGCTCATTCTTGAGCTCTTAGAGAAAAACGGCTATCCCGAATCGAGCATTAAAATTGTCCTTACGGGAGGGCTCAGCGCCGATCAGCTCCTTCCCGAGCAAAAGAGCAGCCTTATTATTCTTGTCTATCCCCTAAAACCATTCCCGGAGAGGTGCTACAGCCAGGGTATTAAGGTGACAACCACCACCCTCTCACGATCGATTCCGACAAGTAAAACACTCCAATATACCCCCGCGATTATCGCTCTTCAGCAGGCAAAGGCGGTAGATGCGCAAGAAGCCCTCTATTTGAACGCTCAAGGGGAGATCTTGGAAGCCACCACCAGCAATTTTTTTGCCTTCAAAGAGGGAGCCTTATTTACCCCCTATTCGGATGAGGTGCTCCTGGGGATCACCCGCGAGGTCGTCCTGAGGGTCGCAGAGGGCCATTTCCCCCTCAAAATCGCTCCCATCCCCTATAGGGAGGTCGAAACCTTCGAGGAGGCCTTCATCACCTCCAGCAACAAAGAAATCATGCCCGTAGTCCAGATCGATGGCCATCGGATCGGAAATGGGACGGTAGGCCCTAAAACTCAGAAGGTTATGGCCATTTTTGCCGCATATACCAAAAAAAATGCTTGGCCAGAGCTTAGAATCGCTAGACATCAATAGATATTTACGTTACAATCAGTATGATTGTTGATCCCGAGTCTTTCCCAGCGAGCCGTATCAAAGGTTTTTTGTTTCGCCGTGTGGTAGGGTCCGAGTCAACCCGTAACTATTTTTAAGGAGAATCCATTTTTATATGAACCAAGCAGCAAACAAAAAACTTTATGTAGGAAGCTTACCATACAGCATCACAGAAGACGAACTCCGTGAACTCTTTTCCCCCTTCGGAACAGTTGAGTCAGCACGGATCATCACAGACAAATTCACAGGCCAGTCAAAAGGCTTTGGATTCGTCGAGATGGCGAGCAACGAAGATGCTTTAAAAGCTATCGAAGGTCTTAAGAACAAGCAACTTAACGGTAGAACACTGATCGTTAACGAAGCGCGTCCTCAAGAGCCTCGCACTGGCGGAGCTGGTGGCGGTGGTGGAGCTGGACGTCGTGAGCGCTCGTTTGGTGGCGGAAATGCCGGCGGCGGCGGCGGCGGCGATCGTTGGGGTGAAGACAGACCAAGACGCCCACGCAGAGACCAAATGTAATTTTCGGTTCTCTACACAAACCGCTAGGGTTTTCCCTAGCGGTTTTTTTTTGCCCAAAAAAACCGAGGAAGAAAAAGGAGGAAGGGATCC
>JABDEH010000057.1:4411-7887 GCA_013287215.1 Chlamydiota bacterium | reverse complement strand
ACGCTATCTAGCTTCCGTTCTACAGTATGGCGCGGCGGGTGGCATTTTTTGACGATATGGGTGTAGCTAGACATCTTCTTACCTTCGGGCCCCACTCGATAGCGAGCGCCCGAAATCCAGGCCGCGATCGCGCCCCGGTCCCCTTCCGTAAGATTGAGGACGAGATCATATCCCCGTTTGCGCAAGTTCCAGAAAAAACGGACCTCGCTTAAAAGATTTTTTTCCTTCTTATGATAGAGGATAAATTCTGAGATCGCCGGGTGCCCTTCGAGCATCGGAAACGTCTCGGCATAGATCATCGCATCCACATGGGGAACTTTTGTTTTTAATTGGGTGAAAACCGGGGACGAGAGAAGGACGTCGCCATGATGCCTCATGATGACTACGAGCGCCCGCTTCACTTTAGAAAAATCGAGATAGTCGCCGTACATTTTAGATGAGTTTAATTAGTCCAATATACTACAATTATGTCCCTAAAATACAGGAGACCCCAATATGGCACAAGAGCAAACCCTTTCGATCATTAAACCCGACGCTGTCGAGGAAAATCACATTGGCAACATTCTTTCCCGCTTTGAAAAGGCAGGGCTGAAGATTATTGCTGCCAAGATGGTCCACCTCTCCACAGCTCAAGCTCAAGCCTTTTATGCGATCCATGCTCATCGCCCCTTCTTCAACGACCTCGTCTCCTTCATGATTTCAGGCCCTGTCCTCGTCCTTGTCCTTCAAGGGGAAAATGCGATTGCTTTAAACCGCCTCCTCATGGGCGCGACTAACCCTAAAGATGCCGCCCCCGGCACCATCCGCGCGGATCTCGCCGAATCGATCGACCGCAATGTGGTCCACGGATCGGATAGCGCCGACACCGCCAAAATCGAAATCCCCCTCTTTTTTAAACATAACGAGTTATTTCCACGTTAATTACGTGATTGATTAGATAATTCAATTATAGTATAATTAACCGGTATGAACACCATCAAACCGGTTAATTTGATTCCTTATCAGGCGCCCCCTCCCTCTATCATGGAGAGGCACGTCCGTTGGCTAAGAGCCGAGTCTGAGGGCATTCAAAAAATTTCTAAGATCTGTCTCGCTGTCTTGGAAGCGCTCATCTGCGTTGTCAGCGTGGTAGGGATCAAAATTCTTTTTGACGCGGTCCATCTCCATCAAAAAATCAGCAGCGAAGAAACATTTTATTTAACAGTGGCATCCAAGCGGCCTCCCAGAGAAGATGAAAGATTAATTTTTAAAAGTAGGACACGGAGCTTCAACCATGTCACCGAATTTGCCCTCGAAGATGGCATTCTGTGGGCGCGTAAAATCGGGAGTAACCCATGGAGTCCTCTCTATTTTGACGGAACGAATCCCGAGTGGATCGACTGCGATGGGGCCAACCTGATTGTCATCGATCAAGAGCGCAAGCTCCATTACAAAAAAGTCCTGCGAGAATACCGCGCAGCCGCTATCCGCGCCGCCGAGGACCTCACGATCGATAAGACCTTTAAGAACAATTGGAAAGATCACTGGTTCAGTCTTCCCTACCTCTCTGGCCTTGTGAACTTTTTCGCCGGCAAACGGCTGACCATTCCAGAAGGAATTAAATCGATCGCGATCTCCCATCGAGGCGGCTACAATAATTTCGTGGAAGACCGCGATGGTAACCGTCATCCTGTAGGTCCGGGCGTTACTACGTTGTATCTATTAGATCAGAGCGGGCGTGTGATCTACAAACAAGATCCTTGGTCGCCGATTTGGTCAAAAATTTACATCCCTCTGCCCGAAACTTCCAGTACAGTTTATGAGGCGGAAAAAATTAGCGCCAGCGCCTCCACATTGATGGCGATCGGCTATGAAACGAACCTCACCACAAAAGAGAAACAGTTAAAAATTGTGACGCGCCTTGCTGATATCGATACTGAAGGAGGCAATCCCGGACTCAAGTATGATTTCCATCCAAACCCCAATCCCAAAGTGCGCATCCTGCCTACAGATCCTGTTTGGAAAGAGCATCCGTTGCCTCAAGACGCGTCTGTAACAGGCACCATCACAATCCTACAAACTGGTGAAGGAAACAGTGCGAGAGAACTCCGCATCGAAGGGAAAAACGGATCGGGCCTCTGGGGCTACTATCGAAAAAATATTGCCGATACCGCCTGGGAATTTGTGCGCGTCAAAGATGATGCAGGAAGAGAAAGCTTCCTGCTTCCTTCTCAGAAACCTTTAGCGCCCATCGAAACGACTGTAGTAGACACCGGGGCTCTTTTAAATAGAACGCATGCGGTGCGCTTGAAAAATTTTGGCCCCCACGCAACCCTCTCTGAAATGGAACTTCAGCACGAGGGAAAAACCTACCAACTTCCCATCTACAAAAGACCTTCCTGGATCAACTTTTTAGGGATCTCGGGTGATCGCTATGATCTCGTGGTTCCTGAAGAGGCTGGAAGTTCTCTCTCGTCGATTTTTGGAAAAAGAAAATCGCTTCCAATCTATTTTAAAAACACACAGACAGTTTCAGCGACTGCATAACAAACAGCGGAAGAAATCGGAGTTTTTCCGTATCCGCGCGTTTGACGAATCGCAAAACGCGCGGGATAAATCAAATTCCGGGGAGTATCCGCGGGTTTTCCGAAGCGTAAAACCCGCGGATGCGCTCGAATCAACTCAACCAGTTGATTATTAATGTACAAAGTCGATCAGAATTATAATGGTTTTTTTGCGTCTTTTGCGCCTTTGCGTTGCTCTCTTCCTCTATTGATTAATCAGAAAAGTCACAGGGCCATCATTGACCAAAGCAACTTCCATGCGCGCGCCAAAAATGCCGGTCTGCACTTTCCCTAATTCTTGCCTCATCTCCTCCACGAACTTTTCATAGGTGGCCCGCGCGCGGTCAGGGGGCGCTGCGGAAAAAAAATCGGGACGGCGGCCCTTCTCGCAATTTCCATACAAAGTGAACTGAGAAACAATGAGCGCTTCTCCTTGCGTCTCTTTCAGCGATAGGTTCATTTTATCTTGCGCATCGGCGAAGATCCGCAGCTGCGTGAGCTTTTGCACCATCCCAAGGGTTTTTTCCGGAGTATCGTCCTTGTGCACGGCAAAAAGGATGAGCAGTCCCGGACCAATTTTCCCGACGCTTTTTCCTTCTACCTTCACTTCCGCCTGTGTCACGCGCTGGATAAGAGCCCTCATGAGATCCTTTTCTCTAATGCCGCAAGTTCCGCACTGATATCCGCAGGCAAATGAGAGCCAAAAATAGTAAAATAGCGTCTGATCTCGGCGACTTCCTTCCTCCAGCTTTCAGGATCGAGGGAAAGCGCCTCTTCAGGAAAAATCCCCGACTCGGGAAGGTGTCCGATGAACGTTTCTCGCGCGCCTGCCTTCCCGGAGACCCGCTCAAATATCCACTTCAGCACATGGATGTTCTCCCCAAATCCGGGCCAGAGGTACTTCCCCTCTTGCGATTTTCTAAACCAATTGAC
>JABDEH010000057.1:0-4401 GCA_013287215.1 Chlamydiota bacterium | reverse complement strand
AATTGACATGGAAAATTTTGGGCAGGTTGGCTCCCTTATTTTTCCCCATGTCGAGCCAGTGCTGAAAATAATCGCCCATGTTGTAGCCGCAAAAAGGAAGCATCGCAAAAGGATCGTGGCGCAGGGTGCCGACGGCGCCCTTGGCGGCTGCGGTGGTCTCCGAGGAAAGGGAGGCGCCGATGAAGACCCCGTGCTGCCAGGAGAGGGACTCATAGATGAGCGGCTCTAAAGAAGCTCTTCTGCCGCCAAAGAGAATCGCAGAAATTGGGACCCCCTCCGGATTGTTCCAGTCGGGATCGAGTATGGTGCATTGGCTGAGCGGAGAGGTGAACCTAGCATTGGGATGGGAGGCAAGTGTACCGGGAACCCAAGGCTCGCCGAGCCAGTTGATGAGATGGGGGGGCGGCTGCGGAGTGAGCCCTTCCCACCAGACGTCGTTATCTTGGGTGAGCGCGGTGTTGGTGAAGATGGTGTTTTTTTCGATGATGCGCATCGCGTTGGGGTTGGAGGCTTCGTTCGTTCCGGGAGCGACCCCAAAAAATCCGGCTTCGGGGTTGATGGCGTAGAGTCGGCCGTCTTTGCCAAGGCGCATCCAGGCGATGTCGTCGCCGACGCAGTGGACCTTCCAGCCGGGAAGCTGGGACTTGAGAAGCGCCAGATTTGTTTTGCCGCACTGGCTCGGAAAGGCAGCGGCGATGTATTTCTTTTCACCTGCGGGATTGGTGATGCCCATGATGAGCATATGTTCGGCCATCCAGCCTTCATCTTTTCCCATGACAGAGGCGATCCGGAGCGCGAGGCTTTTTTTCCCAAGGAGCGCGTTGCCGCCGTAGCCGCTGCCAAACGAATAGATGCTCCTCTCTTCGGGGAAGTGGACGATGTATTTGTGGTCGGGGCGGCAGGGCCAGGGGACATCTTTTTCTCCGGGCTTTAAGGGAACGCCGACGGAGTGGAGGCAAGGGACGAACGGGACGCCATTTTTTAGGAGTTCTAGAACGGGGGGCCCCATGCGGGTCATGAGGTGCATGTTGCAGACAACATAGGGAGAATCGGTGAGCTGCACGCCGAGGCGGGCGAGGGGCGATCCATAGGGGCCCATGCAAAAAGGGATGATGTAGAGGGTGCGGCCTTGCATCGATCCGGCAAAGAGGCTGCGTAAGAGGGCCTTCATCTCTGCGGGATCTTTCCAGTTGTTTGTAGGGCCGGCGTCTTCTTTTTTGCGGGAGCAGATGTAGGTCGCTTCTTCGACGCGGGCGACATCGTCGGGCGTGGAATGGCACCAAAAACTGTGAGGGCGTTTTAGAGGGACAAAGACTTTTTTGGCGACGAGTTCTTGGGCAAGGCGTTCATACTCTTCAGGAGAGCCGTCGCAGAGATAGACCTGGGACGGCTTGCAGAGGAGAACGGCCTCAGCCAACCATGGATTTACGTTTTTTAAATTTGTCGAGGTATTCAAGGGCTTTTCCGGTACCGAGGCAAACGGCGAGCAAGGGGCTGGGGGCTACAATGACGGGAAGGCCCGTCTCCTTGATGAGCGCTTTATCGAGGCCCTTGATGAGCGCGCCTCCGCCGGCAAGGACCATGCCCCTTTCGACGAGGTCGGCAGCGAGTTCGGGAGGGCATTTTTCTAATGTGAGCTTGACGCTCTCAATGATCTGCTGGATCGGCTCGGTGAGGCATTCGCGGATCTCGACAGAATTGATCCGCTTGGTGATCGGAAGGCCGGCCACCTGGTCTCTTCCGCGCACTTCCATTTCGAGCTCGTGGTCTCCGAGAGGATAGGCGGAGCCGATGGTCATCTTGATCTCTTCCGCAGTGCGGGGGCCGATCATTAAGTTGTAGGTGCGGCGCATGTAGTTGACGATGCACTCGTCGAACTCATCGCCCGCGATGCGGAGCGATCTGGACTCGACGATGCCGCCAAGGGAAATGATAGCGATCTCGGTCGTCCCGCCGCCGATGTCAATGATCATGTTAGCGGAAGGCTCATGGACGGGAAGATCGACGCCGATCGCTGCAGCCATCGGCTCCTCAATGAGGATCACCTCTTGGGCCCCGGCCCTTAGCGCGGAGTCTTCTACGGCGCGCTTTTCAACGCCGGTGATCCCGGAGGGAACAGCGATAAGGATTTTTGGGCGGAAGAGGGTGCGCGCGGGCGTCACCCGTTTGATGAGGGCTTTGAGCATCCCTTCGGCGATCTCGAAATCTGCAATAACCCCGTCTTTCATGGGGCGCACGGCATGGATCTTGCGAGGGGTTTTCCCGAGCATCGCTTTAGCCTTGTGGCCGACGGCGAGCACTTCACCGGTCGCAGAATCGACGGCGACGACGGAGGGTTCCGCCAAGACGATCCCCTTACCGCGGACGTACACGAGCGTGTTTGCGGTGCCTAAATCGATGCCGATGTCGTTAGAAAAAAGGCCGCTCACTTGGCCAAATTTATTTCTAATACTCTGTCCGGCTCTGAATAACGTATCTTTAAAATTTTCTTCTTTTTTTGCCATAAATCAAGTCTTTAAGAGTTCAAGTACATCTTCCCAAGTCAATTTCGCAATAGCTTCATCATCGCAGCTCACGACTTTCTTGACCAATCCTTTTTTCCTCTTCTGCATTTCGGCGATCTTTTCCTCAATGGTATTCAAAGTGATCAGCTTATAGGAGGAGACATTGCGCTTCTGACCGATGCGATGGACCCGGTCGGTGGCCTGGTTCTCGACGGCGGGGTTCCACCACATATCGTAGTGGACCACCGTATCGGCGCCGACGAGGTTGAGGCCGGTGCCGCCCGCTTTTAACGAGACGAGGAATACAGAGACGGAGGGGTCTTCGTTGAAGTTCTTCACAATCTCTAAACGATTTTTTGACGAGCCGTCCAAGTAGAGGAAGTGAATGCCCCGTTTTTGGAAATCCTCGCGCATGATCTGAAGCATCCGGGTGTATTGGCTGAAGATGACCGTCTTGTGCTTGTTCTCGACTAAGTTCTGCAAGAGGTCCATGAGTAGGTCGTACTTGGAGGAATCTCCCTCCTCGGCCTTTTCCTTGGCGAAGATCGCTGGGTGGCAGCAGATCTGTTTGAGGCGGGTCAGCGTGGCCAGCACGTGGATCTGGACCCGGTCGAACCCCTCTTTCTGGACCAGCTTGACCAGTTCGTCGCGGGCCGATTCGGCGTAAGATTTGTAGAGCTCCAGCTGCACGTCGCTCAGCTGGCAATGATAGACAATCTCCGACACAGGGGGCAGATCGTCGAGCACGTCGCTCTTCATGCGGCGTAAGATGAAGGGAGCCACTTTCTTGCGCAGGTACTCCAAATTTTTGGAGAGCTCTTTGCCCGACACTCTGACATACTTTTCGACAAAGCGCTCGTAGGTGCTCAAGAAACCCGGCATCAAGAAGTCGAACAGGCTCCAGAGCTCGTCGAGAGAATTTTCGATCGGGGTTCCCGATAAGATGAGGCGGTGCTCCGCTTGGACCATTTTTACCGATTTTGCATTGCGCGTGCCGCGGTTTTTAATGTGCTGCGCCTCGTCGAGGATCACATAAGAGAAGGGGAAGAGTTTGTAGCACTCGATATCTTTTTGGAGCAGCGTGTAAGAAGTGATGACCACATCGAAGCTGCTCATGCCGTCCATCAACTTTTTGCGGTTGCTTGGGATTCCGTCGATCACGATCGCTTTCAACTTCGGATTGAACTTCGCGAGCTCTTCCTTCCAGTTATACAGCAGGGAGGTAGGGCATACAATCAGCGTGACGCCCTTTTTCTTCTCCCGGAATTGGGTGATCGCGACAATGGCCTGCAGCGTTTTGCCGAGGCCCATATCGTCCGCTAAAATTCCGTTGAGGTACATCAGGCGCAGCCGCTCCAGCCAATGGACGCCGTCGTTTTGGTAGGCGCGCAGCTCCGCGTTAATTGTTTTGGGGACAGAAGAGAAGACAAAGGCTTTTTCCCCGAGCATCTGTTTGCGGATGTCGAGCAGTTTCTCTGAAATGGCAAACTTGATGGGAAGGCCGTCAAAGTGGGAGGCCTCGATATTTGCCAAGCTCCACAGCGGACGCTCAAGGGTGTGATCGTCGAGGATTTGAATGCCCAGCTCATCAAACAGCTGGACGATGCCGCTGGTTCTTTCGAGATCGAGCACCAAGATCTTCGACATCTTGTTGTCCACTTTTTTTGTCTTAAGCTTGGCATAATCAAGCTCCAAGAAAGCCCTGCGCGAGGCCAAACATTCCCAGAGCATGTCCATCCTGACCCCTTTGAGGGCCCCGTCCACTTTCAATTCAATCCGGTACATATCGATCTTGTCGGTATGGACCAAATTGAGAGTAAATTGGGTCTGATCATAGATGAACTGGTCGAGAAGATTCTGTGGACAATTGAATGTCACCCGATGCTGATAGCGGGGA
>JABDEH010000056.1 GCA_013287215.1 Chlamydiota bacterium | reverse complement strand
CAACCCGAAGGCCTTTGCCTCGGGCTCGGTGAGGCCGACGGCTGCCGCTTCGGGCTCGGTGTAAACGACATTGGGGATGGCCATGTACTCGATGGTGGGTTGCTGGCCGGCGATGATCTCGACGGCGGCAACGCCCTCTTCGGAGGCTTTGTGGGCGAGCATGGGGCCGTCGATCACATCGCCGATGGCATAGATGTGGGGCGTGGAGGTGCGGAAGCTGCCGCTGACGGGTATGAGTCCCTTGGGGGTCGGTGTAATACCCGCTTTTTCGAGCTGGAGGCCTTGCGTGTAGGGACGCCGGCCGATGCAGGCGAGGACGACATCGCCCGAAAGCTGGCTATCGGTTTTATCGGGGCCGCTTACATGGAGGGTCACGGTATCGGAGATGTTCGCATTGGTGACTTTGGAACTGAGATGGAACGTCATCCCCTGCGCGGTGAGGAGCTGCTGCAGGTTTTTGGAGATGCTTTCGTCGAGGGTGGGGCAGATCCGATCAAGAAATTCGATGAACACGACCTCGGAGCCGAGGCGCTGATAGACGGAGCCGAGCTCGACGCCGATGACGCCGGCGCCGATGACGAGCATCTTTTTGGGGACTTTTTCTAGGGAGAGGGCGCCGGTAGAGGAGAGGATTTTTTTCTCGTCGAATGGAAGGAACGGGAGAGAAATGGGCTCCGACCCTGTCGCAATGAGGATGTTCTTTGCGCTGAGCTCGAAGACGCCTGCTTGGAGGGTATGGGGAGAGAGGAACTTCGCGGCGCCGGTATAGCGGGTGATCTGGTTTTTCTTGAAGAGGGCGGCGATGCCGTCGTTGAAGCCGGCGACGATTTTTTGTTTGCGCTGCATCATCTGGCCAAAGTTGAGGTTGACGCTGGGGATGTCGATGCCGTGCTCGCGCGCGTGGTGGAGGGCGCTCCAGTAATTTTCTGACGATTGGAGGAGCGCTTTGGAAGGGATGCAGCCGACGTTTAGGCAGGTGCCGCCGAGCTCCTTGTGCTTTTCGATGCAGGCGGTCTTGAGGCCGAGCTGCGCGGCGCGGATCGCGGCGACATATCCGCCGGGCCCCGAGCCGATCACGATGAGGTCGAAGATTTCGGCCATTATAGGTCCAGGAGAAGACGGGCAGGGTCTTCAAGGTTTTGTTTGAGATGGACGAGGAACAGGACGGCCTCTTTGCCATCAATGATCCGGTGATCGTAGCTGAGGGCCACGTACATCATGGGACGGATCACGATCTGGTCATCGACGACAACGGGGCGTTTCTGGATGGTGTGCATGCCGAGGATGGCGCTTTGAGGGATATTTAGGATGGGGGTGGAGAGGAGCGATCCAAACCGGCCTCCGTTGGTGATGGTGAAGCTGCCGCCGCGTAAATCGTCAACGGCGATCTTGCCCTCGCGCGCCTTTTTAGCAAAGGTTTCTATGGAGAATTCGATATCTGCATAGGAGAGCTGGTCGCAATTTCTCACGACGGGGACCATGAGCCCTTTGTCGGTGGAGACGGCGACGCCGAGGTCGTAGGTGTTGTAGGTGAGGATGTCATCGCCGTCGATCATGGCGTTGACCTGGGGAATGGCCTTAAGGGCGGCGACGACGCCTTTGACGAAGAATGACATGAACCCGAGGCGCACCTTGAATTTTTTCTCGAAGTTCTCTTTCTCTTTGGCGCGGATTTCCATGATGACGCTCATGTCGATCTCGTTGAAAGTGGTGAGCATCGCGGTGCTGTTTTTTGCCTCGACGAGCTTTTGGGCGATCACTTTGCGCAGGTTGCTCATTTTTTTGCGGGTTGCTGTCCCCTCGGGCAGCGAGATCTTGGGTGCAGGCGCGGGCTGTGGAGGCTTCAGCTCTGCGACGAACTCGGGGGCCATTTTGCGCGCCGAGGGGCCTTCAGCTGCCGGAGCTGCAGCAGGGGCAGGGGCTGCAGTAGGTGCTGCGGGTGTAGGAGAGGGCGGCGCGGGGGCCGGTGCGGCGGGTGCGGGAGCCTGCACATCGGTGTTGATTGTTCCAATCACTTGCCCGATGGCCACTTTGTCACCTACGGCGACATTCCAGGCAAGGGCGCCGGCCTGAGGCGCATAGAGGACTTGGTTCACCTTGTCGGTCTCGAGTTCGACGATCTCTTGCTCGGCCTTGACGACACTGCCGCTTTGCTGAATGAGGTTGCTAATGATCGCTTCTGTGACCGACTCGCCCATGGCGGGAACTTTGATCTCGATGTTCATTTGAAGGCATCCTCCATTAGGGCGGCGAGTTGTTTTTTGTGCAGCGCGTGGGTTCCTGCCGCAGGGGAAGCGCTGCGCTCTCTTCCTGCATAGTTCAGGGGGCATTTTCCCTGCAAGGCTTCTGTCAAGAGAGGGCGGATGTATTCCCAAGCGCCCATGTTGCTATGCTCCTCTTGCACCCAGAGGCACTGCTCAATGCCGGTATATTTTTTGAGGAGCTCCACAAGGCGCTCCATGTTTAAGGGATAGAGCTGCTCGATGCGCACGACCGCCAGTGTTTCTACTTTTCTTTTCTCCCGTTCGGCGATGAGGTCGTAGTAGACTTTTCCGGAGCAGAGGAGAAGTTTTTTTGGCTGAGGCGGGGCAGAAGGATCATCGAGTATTTCTTGGAAAGTCCCGGAGGTGAAGGCGCTCAGCGGGCTCACAAAGAGTGGATGGCGCAGGAGCGCTTTAGGGGTGAAGAGGATGAGGGGCTTTTTGATGGGAGAGAGGGCTTGGCGGCGGAGCACATGGAACAGCTGCGCAGGGTTGGTGCAGTTCACGATCCGTATGTTGTCGTTGCCGGCGAGCTGCAGAAAACGCTCGATGCGCCCTGACGAGTGTTCGGGACCCGCCCCCTCATAGCCATGGGGAAGCATGAGGGTGAGGCTGGAGCGGTGGCTCCACTTTTGCTCGGAGCTGGTGAGAAATTGATCGATGATGATCTGCGCGCCATTGTCAAAATCTCCATACTGGGCCTCCCAAATGATCAGCGCTTCGGGATACATCAAACTGTAGCCAAACTCGAAGCCGAGCACGGCATATTCAGAGAGGGGCGAGTTGAATACATCGAAAAGCCCCTGTCCCTGTTTGAGGTGAGAGAGGGGAAAATATTTGGCAGCGTTTACTTGATCGACCCACATCGCATGGCGGTGAGAAAATGTGCCGCGGCGCGTATCTTGGCCCGAGAGGCGGATGTGGATATGGTCATTGAGGATGCTGGCGAATGCTAAATGTTCCCCCATGCCCCAATCGATCGTCGGCTTGTTGGGATCTGAAGTGACCATCGCAAGACGCTCTCCGAGATGGCGCTGGATCTTGGGATGCACGTTAAATCCGCTCGGCACGGTGGAGAACTCGCGTGCGAGAGAGAGGAGCGTTTCTGCGGAGACCTTTGTCTCCACGGGAGCGCGCGCCTCTTGCGGAGCCAGTTTTTCTTCTTTTGGCGGCTGGCTTTTTTGCGACTCTAACTCTTTGTGAAGGCTCTCTTTAAATTGCGCCTCCGCGCCCTGGGCCTCTGCCTGGGTGATCACCCCCTGCTCAATGAGCTGGTCCCGATAAATCTCCCGGATCGATTTTTTATTCTTGATGAGCTGATATTCGAGGGGCTGGGTGAACATCGGTTCATCTCCCTCGTTGTGCCCATATTTGCGGTAGCCGCACAAGTCAATGAACACATCGCAGCCAAATTCCTGCCTCAGCTCTAAAGCTAGCTTGGCGACCTGCACGCATCCTTGAGGATCTTCGGCATTCACATGAAAAACCGGCGCGCCAAACCCCTTGGCGATATCGGTGCAGTAGAGCGTCGAACGGCTGTCTTGCGGCAGCGTCGTAAACCCGATCTGGTTGTTGATCACAATGTGGAGTGTGCCTCCTGTGCGATAGCCCCGCAATTTGCACAGCTGGAGCGTCTCATAGATCACCCCCTGTCCTGCGAGCGCCGCGTCTCCATGGACCAATACGGGCAAGATTTCTTTTGAGCTCTTTCGCTGCTGCTCCGCCCGCGCCTGCCCTTCCACCACCGGATCAACCGCTTCGAGATGGCTCGGGTTCGGCGTCAGTACGAAATTCAACGATTTTGAAGAGCGCGCAGTCACTGTGCCTGCAAAGCCTTTGTGGTACTTCACATCCCCGGACGCCTCTTCCACATCGGGTTCGTAGTGTGCTTCGAACTCATTAAAGATTTGGCCGTACGATTTACCTAAAATATTTGCCAGAACATTGAGCCGGCCGCGATGGGCCATCCCGAGGATGATTCCGCTTACTCCTAAGAGCGCGCCCGTATCAACCAGAGAAGAGATCACCGGAATAAACGTCTCGCATCCTTCTAAGGAAAACCGGGTTTGCCCTGTATATTTTATGTGGATGAACGCCTCGAAAAGCTCCGCTTTGTTCATGCTGTCGAAAATAGACAGCTTTTCTTCTTTAGTGAGCGGCAGATCAAAGTGGGGCTCGATTTTTTTCTGCAGCCAGGCTTCCATCTGAGGGTTGCCGAGGCCCATGTACTCGATGCCGATCCGGTTGCAGTAAGTCTTTTTAAGCGCATCGATGAGCGTCTGGAGAGGGACTTCTTTTTCCTTCAGAAATCCGCAAGTGGGAACGGTTTGGCCGAGATCTTTTGGGCTAAATCCAAAGTGTTGGAGGGCAAGCTCGGGCACATCAGTTTTCTTTTTCCCCGCGATCGGATTGAAGTCGGCCAGCAGGTGCCCGTAGGTCCGGTACCCTTCGATCAAGGCATAGACCTTGAGTTCCGGGCCCGCCTCCCCTCCTCCGATTTTTCCGCCAAATTCAAAGCCGTCAAAAAAAGCGCGCCAAGACGAATCGACGCTGGCTGGATCTTTCAAATACTGCTGATAGAGCGTTTCCATCAGGGGAAGATTGGAGAAACTCGCAGTCGAAAAAGGCATCCAGGTCATAGCCTTGGTTTACAATATATCCCGCTTAGTGTAAATAAAAAATTTTACAGCTTGTATTTTTGGACTAGAGAGAGTATAAACACCCCCGTCAAACATAAAAATGAAGAGACTATGAACCTGAAAAGCGACAGACTGAAGAAACTTGAGAGCGAGCTGAGCGACCTTGAGCAATGGCTCAAGCTGGGCCTGGTTCCTAAAAAGGATTTGGAGAAGCATAGAGAAGAGATCAAATTGCTCACGGAGCGGGTCCGCGAAGAGAGGGACCGCCTCCGCTTCCTCAAGGAGAGCGGCGAGATGGAGGAGTTTACGCCCCCCAAACGCCCTCCCCACGGCCGCCCCGCCTTTCAAGAACCTCAGAGCATGCCTGACATTGAAGGCGGCGAAGAGGGCCTCACTGACGCCGGCCTCGATATGGAGACCGAATCGTTTGAGCCCGAATCGACGGCCAGCGAAGAGACCCAAGAGATTGAAGGCGAGGAAGCCGCTCCCGAAGAAGAAGAGGAAGAAGAAGATCCGTTCAGCGACCGCAACCGCTGGAAACGGGGTGTTTTCGAAGATCCGGATGAGCGGTAGCGCAAGCGTCTATTTCCACATCCCCTTCTGCTCGCGCAAATGCCCCTACTGCCACTTCTACGTGCTTCCTGATGAGGAGCGGTTTAAAACCCAGCTCCTCTCGGCGCTTGCCCTCGAATGGAAAACCCAATCCCCGCTCCTCGCGAGCAAAGAGCTCATCTCCGTCTACTTCGGCGGCGGCACCCCTTTCCTCTTCGGCCCAGCCGCCATCCAAACCATTATCGATTGGATAAAACCGCCCTCGTCTTGCGAAATCACTCTCGAAGCCAATCCGGAAAATGTCACCTTAGAGCTGATGCAAGCCTATCGAGAGGCCGGCATCAACCGCGTCAGCATCGGCGTCCAATCTCTCGACGACACCTCGCTGGATACCCTCAAGCGGACCCACAACGCAGAGGCCGCCCTCCGCGCCATCGAGCAGACGAAAAAAGCGGGCATCGACAACATCTCGATCGACCTCATGTACGACCTTCCCTCTCAGACATTCGCGAGCTGGGAGAGCACCCTGTCCCGTTTAGAAGAGCTGCCGATCACTCACCTCTCCCTCTACAACCTCACGTTCGAACCTCACACAGTCTTCTTTAAGCACCGCAAAAAGCTTGTCCCCACGGTCCCCTCGCCCACTCTCAGTCTCAGGATGCTCCAGACGGCCGTAGAGCGTCTCGAAGCACTCGGCCTCAAGCGCTATGAGATCTCCGCCTTTGCCAAGCCGGGCTTTGCCTCCAAGCACAACAGCGGCTACTGGACCGCCCGTCCGTTCCTCGGCTTCGGCCCGTCGGCGTTTAGTTATTGGGAAGGGAAGCGCTTTCAAAATGCGGCCAATCTCTCCGCCTACGCCAAGGCCCTAGCCGAAGGGCGCTCCCCCGTTGACTTCAGCGAGGCTCTCGCCTACCCGGACAACATCCACGAGCTCCTCGCCGTCCGCCTCCGGCTGCTAGAGGGCGTCGACCTCACCCAATTTCCCCAGCTGCCCGCAAACACACATACAATCCTGCGGACTTTAGCTGCCCAAGGCTGGCTCGAGCTCACTCCCTCGCACGCGAAACTTTCCCAAGAAGGACTGCTCTTCTACGATTCTGTCGCAGCGGCGATTATTTAAACTGAATTTTAGGCAAAAGACTTAAAAAAAACTCTGGAGACCATCCCTCAATTTCCCTAGGATCTCTAATAAACCGCCGAATATCTTCTTTTGCATTGTCCAGCTTAAGTCCTTGAATTTTTTCTCGTAGCAAATGGTCAAATGTGTTTTTTGTGAGAGGCGCTTCTGGTGAATAATGGCCCGATTGTCTCATCCGCGCTTCCAAATGAGCTAAATGCAGAGGAAATCCTTTGGCGACATACCAGATGAAATCATACCAATCCCTTCCCTTAACTCGGACTTTATAGGGACGGCATAACAGTTCGTGCATTTTCCCGGCGAATAGATCTTCAGGCACATACGTGCGCACAGAAAATGGGATGGGTTTTGAAAGATAGCGAATCTCAGTAGTGAATCCAGGAGGCGGATCGATATCAATTTCTAGCTTTATTTTAATCACCTCATTCGACTGCGTGTGTTTTTTTAATGGTTCATCCAATCCAATTCTAATGAAGGTTTCCAGTGTGCCTGTTTTTAAAAATGCGGAACGGATCGATTCTTCGGGATGCTTAATCCTATGCTCCACGCTGACAGCGAGGCCGGAAAGTTCCAATTCTTCTTCAATGGCCTTTAGATACGGAACTAAATTAAACGCAGGATCGGGTGCGAGCAGAGAAAAATCGAGATCCTCGCTGAATCGCTCAAGACCGTGTAAAATCCGAAGGGCCGTTCCACCATAAAAAGCAGCGTGATCAAAAAACTTTGCACGCCACATTCCGAGCAAGGCAATCTCTTGCATAATCTCTTGAATCGCATTCTCATAGTCGCTCTTTGACTTGGGATTGTAATTTTTAAGTAAACTCTCAATAGTTGCTGTCATAATTTATCCATCATACTTACACTGTTTTTGTTGTAAGCCTTTGCAATTTCATGAAACTTATGAAAATCCAAACTGCGGAACATCGTCTCATCCACCCTCATCTCCTCAAAGAGATAGGAACGGAGTTGTTCCAGTGTGCGAATACCCGGTGTTCGATAGACCAGATCGGCGATCGCTTTTTCTTTAGAGGCAATAAAATAGCCACCCTGTTTTTCGAGATTCCTATATTCTATACCTACCTTGAATTTTTCCCGAGCAATCGCTCGATACTCAAAGATTCCAAGAGGGGTCTCAAATGTTTTTGAAGCCCCAATGGTAAGCGATGTAATCACCGTAGAACGTTCAGCCATCAACCCATACCGATTCAACGCATATTCAAAAGAGATGCATGAGGGGCCATAGACAAGATTGGCAATTTCTTCCAAAGAAAGAGGAGCCAGACGCCAGTTCTCACCGAAGACGTATAAACCTCTTCTAACCCTAACTATCTTACCCTCAGAAAGTAACGCAGAGACTTTGTCCCTGGGTTTTTTATGGTTTAGTAGATAACTTGCAAGCAACTGATAATCAAAAACTTCCGTCGTTACTTCGCGTCTAAATTGTTCAAAGTTCATAAACATAATTATGCAAGTTTTCATTAGAATGTCCAGAAAAAATGGACTTACTGATGAAAACTTGCAAAATAATTCATATCAAAGAGAACCTGAGAGTAAGAAGATCGCCGGTTTTTTCTCCAGCTGCAGCAGAGGCTTCCG
>JABDEH010000055.1 GCA_013287215.1 Chlamydiota bacterium | reverse complement strand
TTTACCGCGGATCGGCAAGATCGCTTGGAACCTGCGGTCTCTTCCTGTTTTGGCTGTTCCGCCCGCAGAGTCTCCCTCAACGATATAAATTTCACAGAGGGCGGGGTCTTTCTCTTGGCAATCGGTGAGTTTTCCCGGAAGGCGCGCGCTGTCGAGCGCCGTTTTTCGAAGGGTCAGCTCCCGCGCTTTTTTCGCCGCTTCCCGCGCTTGCGCCGCAATGATCGCCTTTTCGACGATCAGCTTCGCAATCTGGGGGTTTTCTTCGAGGAAGGTCCCTAGTTCTTCGCCGACGATCTGCTGCACAATGGAGGCCACGTCACTATTGCCAAGGCGCTGTTTCGTCTGCCCTTCAAATTGAGGGTTTGGGACCTTCACGGAGACGACCGCGGTCATCCCTTCGCGCATGTCGTCGCCCTGCACCGCGATCTTGTCGCTTTTGACTAGCTGATGATTTTTGATATACTGGTTGAGCACGCGAGTCAGCGCGGTCGAAAAACCGGTGACGTGCGTTCCGCCCTGCCGTGTCGAAATATTGTTCACATACGAGTAGAGATTTTCAATATAGGTGTCGTTCCACTGCATTGCCACATCGAACTCGACAGGACCGTCATGCCCTTCCTTTACTCCGTGGATATAGATGGGCTTGGGAAAAAGCGGAATTTTATTCTCGTTCAAATATTCGACAAAAGAAACAAGGCCCCCTTGATAGCAAAAAGAGACCGGTTCGCGGAGCGTGTCCCGCTCGTCGCGGAAATTAATGGTCAGCCCCTTGTTCAAGAACGCAAGCTCGCGCAAACGCTTGAGCAAAATATCGTAATCAAAGGTAGTCACTGTAAAGATGGTATCATCGGGCCAGAAAGAGACCTTCGTTCCCCGTTTTGCCGTTTCGCCTACTTCTCTTAACGCAGTGACCGGTTTGCCCTTCGAGAACTCCATCTCATATTCGTGTCCGTTTTGACACACTTCGACAAGCAGCTTTTTAGAGAGCGCGTTGACGCAAGATACACCGACCCCGTGCAAACCGCCCGATACCTTATAAGTGCCTTTGTCAAACTTACCGCCGGCATGCAGGATCGTCATGACCACTTCTAGGGCCGTCACATCCCTCCCCTGCTTCGCCGATTCTTTTTCGTGCCTGCCGACAGGAATGCCCCGCCCATTATCTTCGACCACGACAGAATTATCTTTTTGGATCGTTACGGTGATTTCTGTGCAATAGCCGGCCAAGGCCTCGTCGATGCTGTTGTCGACGACCTCATACACTAGCTGATGGAGCCCATTGCTTGACGTATCGCCGATATACATCCCCGGCCGCTCCCGCACCGCCTGAAGGCCTTCCAAGACAGTGATCGAACTGGCATTATATTCCTTATCATTAGTCATTGTCGTCATACCTTAATAATTCCGATTATTGGCGAAACACAATATTGCGCACACCTGCGTTAGGAAACTTTTCTTGCAATCGTTTTAAAAGCCTCTGCTTTTCGTGCTGCACCAGCAAGCTCAGCACCGTCGAATTCTTCACTTTTATGGTCAAAATACCCGCCTCAAAAGAGACCGCTTTGGTCATTGGGTACAGTTTCTCTCCCACCGCTTCCCGCCAGCCCGCAAGGACCAGGTCGGGCCTTTCTTGGACCCTCTCCGCGATCCGTCCTAAAATGCCTGGAAGCAGGTCACTTAGGTGCTTACCGGTAGGCTCCGTGCCGTCTTTTACCATATCCGAAACTATAGTGCAGTTGCACCAAAATCTCAAGCATATTTAATCGACAATTTAAAAAAATATTTTACAACTTACTCAACCCCTAAGAACTAGAGGTTTAAAAATGATTAATCGTCTAGAGAAGCCTCTAACATCTCGTGGACCAAGATTAAATCTTCCGACTTAAATTGTTTGCACAAGTAAGCAAACCAACGGGGATTTTCTAGCAATTGCAAGAAAACCTCGTTAATCGGCGTATGTAGAGTTTTGTACACGGTTTCATATCCTTCAAAACTCGAAATCGTATCCACAACAGCGCTTAAAAGGGTTTCCATGATCTGATAGCAGACAGCCTTTTTCTGATAGTGGCGCGCCTTTTTATCATAAAGGTCTTCTCTCATCAGCATCAGCGTCTCATAAGGCACTTTGATGTACGCGCGCGTGTCCCTTTTCATCCTACTATAGGTGACCTTTTCCCGTTGATATTCAAAAGTCCCGGAATCGAGCATCTTACAAATTTCAGGAATCACATGAAGCAAAGCGTCATGAGGAAATTCTCGGTGTTCCTCAAGAACGACAGCATGGTTTAAATGCAGGGAAAGAAACGCTTTAGCATCAATATTTCCGTCGCCAGACCCGATATCCAAAGAGGAAAGCCACGGCTTCAAGATGCGCAGTTTTTCCCAATGATTTTTCAATGTTTTGTGATCAGGAATTTTTAAATAGACGCCATCGGCCCTGCATTCGCATCCAAAGCCCAGTGTGCGGAATGTCTCCGCATGTGCCAGCTTCTCTCTAATATAGGGACGGACGTCCAATACCATGATATCTTTAGACAACTCTTGATACTTTACAGTTCCCGGTAAAACATCCGAATACCGTTTCAGCATGAAATACCTGAGAGTGCCGTCAATAAATTTCTGTTCGTTTGCCGGATCGAGAAAGAGGACCTCAAATCCTCTTTTTTGGAGCGCCGGGAAAAGCTCAGCCGATTGACGCACGCTCTCTTTCAGACGTTCATAGCGGTCCAGATGATCCGTAATATCATCGCACGCTTCGATGAGTTTAAATAGGTAAATGTAGCCATCAGATGTAGTGTCTTTCTCCCGTGATATGCAGGTCCAAAGCCCTTCCGTTTTGCTCGTCACCTCCGGAATCTCTGCGCTTTCAATCGTGACGCCCTGCAGCGGAGCCGCCGCACGCGTTTCACCCAAACGCTGAATCGCTGAAACTGCAGCAGCTAAGCTTGCGACCTCTTGGAGCTCACATGGTTCTGGAACAATGTCTGCGGATAATACCGAACAAAACGCAACTGACATAATAATTAACCTTGTTGTAATTAGTAATACTACACATATAATTATATATTTAATTACAATAAAAGTCAATATCTTATTATCTTTCTTATATTGCTGATAATAAGGGTGTTGCTAATTGATTGAGAGAGGGTGACCGCAGTTCCGCTTTGGCGGCCTTGAGCATTTCGTTAGAAAATAGGGCGTTAAAATAGATTTTCCATTGCCGCTCTTCCATCAAATTCAAGAGAGATTCTTGGCTTGAAATCTGGAGATTGTCGAACACTTTTTTATAGCTATCAAAACTTGTGAGCGTATCGACGCGAGCGCTGATCAGCGTCTCCATGACCCTGCGAAGAGCAACTTTTCTTTCATAAGGGGCGCCCCGCGTCTCTTTAGCTTCGCGTATTTCCTTCTTTAACTGCTCCCTTTTTTCGCATAATTCTCTGACATAGGCGCGCACGTGATTCCTCAGCATCTCATAGGTAATCTTTTCTCCTCCATGGACATAGGTTCCGGAATCCAGCATCAAAATAATCATCGGAATCACATGGATCAAGTGATCATGCACAAATTCAGCCTCGGAGTCGAGCGGCACACCCTTTTCGAGAAAATGAGAAAGGAAGGTTTTCGCATCGGCCTTTCCATTCATAGGAACGATATCCAGGGCCCCGAGCCCGGGCAACTCTTTACGCAGCTTTTCCCAGCGGTGAAGAAGCGCAGTATGGTCAGGAAGTGTTAAATAGACCCCATTTTTATCGCACGTGCATCCGTAGCCCAGCTTGCGCAGCGTCTCCGCATGCTTAAGCTTATGTTCTACATAGGGAAGCACCTTGGCTTTCAATAATTGATCGGCCAACGTTTTGTATTCTTCTGCGCCCGGAATGGCGTCAGGATAATCGGACCACATGAAATACCTAAGAGCGCCCTCGAGGAATTGCTGTTTGTTTTCGGACCCAAGAAAAAGGGCATACCACCCCATCTTCTGAATCGCCGGGAACAGGGCGTTGATCTGTTCTTGAGCGCGTTCAAGATTCTCAGCCCGTTTCCCGCTCTCTGTGACATCGTCGTACATATCAGGCAATTTAAACACGAAGAGCCTGCCGGGAGAATCGGGATCTTGCAGCCTCTTTTTACACTCCCAGATCCCTTCCGTTTTGCAGGCGACCTCCAGAGAAGGCGTAGAGAGAGCAGAAACGGCTTGAGGCAGCTCCACCCGAGAAGGCTCAGCGCCTATTTTAATGGCTTCAAGTGCGGCGGACAAGGTTAGGTCCTCTTTGGGCTCCCGTTCGTTCCGCGCAGCCTCCGCAAACAATCTTGTACAAAGTTCAATAGTCATAGACCCTCGTAAACAGCCTTTAGATCATCCTCTGTAAACCGGGAGCGCAAGTAGTCCCCCCACAGAGGATCTTTCAGGATTTCTCTGCAGGCATTCTCGATAGGAATCTGGATGAAATTAAGCACTGACTCGTAACCATCGATGCTGGTAAGGGTATCTACAACCGCGCTCAAAACCGTCTGCAGAATTTTGTATTGAATGTGCTTTTTGAGGTAATCCGCATCCCCTCTTTTCTTAGACTCCTCAAGCTCCTTCTTCAGCGGACTTAATCTTTCCCGATAAAACTTCTTGATGTATGCCAGTTTTTGCGTCTGTTGCATTTCATAAGTCATTGATTTTCCTCGATAGATGCAAATGCCCGATTCAAGGAGCAGAATAAGCGTTGCCATCACATGGACTAAGTGATCGTGTACAAATTCTTTGCCGCTATCTAATGGCACAGCGCCGTGAGAACAAAGGGAAATAAAGGTTTTTGCATCGGCAGGCCCATCCAGAGAAACGATGTCCAAGGGACCAAGCCGGCGGTATACTGCTCGAAGTTTGTTCCAACGGGCCAAAAGAGTTTCCCGATCGGGGAGTTTCAAATAGACCCCATCCTCGCGGCATTCGACGCTATAGCCCAAAGAGCGGAAGACTACGGCGTGCTTAAGATTCCTTTCGACAAAGGGCCTCACCTCAGTTTTCCATAATTCCGCAGAAAGCACGCCATACTTCTCCATCCCAGGAAGAACGTCGGGATACATGCTCTGCATTGCATCTCTAAGAGAGCCATCGATATATTTTTGTTGGTATTGGGGGTCGAGAAAAAGAATCTGATGCCCTAGATTTTGGATTGCTGGAAACAGTTTGTCCATTTGTTCCTGGGCATCGCGAAGACGTCGCGGCTTTCCCTCATCATTTCCCGTGATGTCGTTGTATTTGTCGAAGAGTTTAAATAAATAGACATAACCCTCAGGGTCGGGACCTTTCTTCCGGCTCAGGCATTCCCAAAGCCCTGCAGTTTTGACAACCACTTCCGGATGTGGATAGACAGCCGAAGCACCCCGAAGCGGCGCAGCACGCGTCGGTTCAGTTTTGATGGCTTCGAGAGCTGAAGATAGAAGTGGAGCTTTTTTGGGCTCATGCTCTTGCCGGGCAGTCTCAGCAAAACTTCTTGCATTTATTTCGATAGACATAATTTATAATTATAATATAGTTAATATGTATATAATTGTATATTTAATTGCAATAAACGTCAACTTTTTAATATTACCAATTATAAGATGAAGTTGTATTTTAAGAAAAACCTTAACATATTGACTCTGAGAATGTCATATCAGGAGGGAACCATTTGATAATCAAAGAGTTCTGGAACATCGCCGTAGCGGAGTATGCACAAAACATATAATCGGATAAAAAGATCTATATAGGTTTGGCGGACGGACGATAAACTCGGAATGCCCTCTGTTGCCGTAATAATGAGGCTGAGAACCCCTCCGGCAACGATAATTCGTTTTACCGCCTCAATGCGAGAATCAGAAGAGGACTGACCAATCATGGGTCTAAGCGCGGTATCGACTAGAGAAGCGGTCGCAAAAAATGCGCCTCCGGCAAGGCCGAGGGCCAAATTGTGGTAGGTTTCCAAAGAATTGCAGACAAAGCCGAAACCAAAATTTAAGAGCGCCTCGTTAAGCATGGATCTTTGGTCCATCTTCGTCACTTTTTCAGGACACAAGGGAGGGCTTTCTTCTTTAACCGTAGCAGGTTGAAAAGGAGTAAATTCTCTCTCGAAAGGATCCTCCGGATACCAGATTTCCTGAGCCCGGTCTGCAAGGCAATAAGGATACCAATCGCGCGCTGTTAAAGAAATACTATTCATAATTATATCTGCTTATGTTTTGTATAAAAAATAACGTTTTCTATATTATAACACAAACAGAAAGTTAATTTTAATTTGCACACAAAAATCTTTAACTTAAAAAAGAAGGGCGCTGAGGCCAATCGCGATGAGGAAGTAGATCGACATTGAAAGGAAGTCGTTGAAGGCGGTGATGATGGGGCCAGACGCGATGGCGGGATCGACGCCGATGCGGGCAAAAAAGAGCGGCGAGAGGACGCCGAGGAGGGTGCCTGCGATGCAGGCGCCAAAGAGGCCGGTGCCGACGACGACGGCGACCGCGATGGGGCTGATCGAGGCTCCTGCGATGCCGAAGAAATCGAGGCCATAGACGAGGAAGCCGGCGAGGAGCCCAAAGACAGCTCCGGTGAAAACGCCGAGGACCATCTCTTTCAGCATCGCCTCCCCCTTGTTGCCGAGGGAGAGGATCCCGGTGGCCATGCTGCGGACAAGGACGGTGCTGCATTGGATGCCGATGTTGCCCGACATGCCGGTGATCAGGGGAACAAAGAAGAGGATGAAGGTGAGCAGCTCTCCTTCGTGATGGCGGAAGGTGGACATCACGCCCACGTTGATGAGCCCGGCAAAGAGGGTCACGACGAGCCAGGGAGCGCGTGCAAAAAACCGCTTGCGCATCGGCTCGTGCTCGCTGACGTTCTCTGCGGTGCCTGCCATGCGGGCGATCGTCGCGTCGGCGATGTCTTCGATAGCCTCGAGCACATCTTCGTAGGTGATCACGCCGAGGATATGGTCTTTTTCATCGACGACGGGAAGCGCAGAAATCTTGTAGCGCTCGACGATGTCCACGACCTCTTCGCGGGTGGCATCGGCAGTCACTTTGTGGAGGATCGGCCGCATTACCTGCTTTAAAGGCAGATGGGGCGGGTTGACGATCAAGTTGCGCGCGGGCACGTAGCCTTGGAGGTCCCCTGCCTCGTTCACGACAAAAATGCGGCGGGTCAGATCGATGCCTGGGTTATCCCGGATATAGAGGGCGGCCTCGCCGATCGTTTTTTCTAACGTAAAGGAGAAAAATTCATTGGTCATCAGGCGTCCGGCGGTGTTGCGCTGATGGTCCTTAATTTCTTTGATGTGGGCCGCCTTCATCGGACTTAAGAGGTCCATCACCCGGCGGAAGCGCCGTTCAGCGAGATCTTCCAAGACGGCGACGGCCTCGTCGGGAGGCATCGGTTCAATAATTTTTTTTATCTCCTCATCGGCGATATCGCGGAAAATGGCCACCCGGGTATTGCTGTCGGTGTTGCTCATGAACTCCATCCGGGCTTGGACACCGCTCAAGTTTTCATAGAGGACAACGCGGGCGGTGGGAGGGAGTCGCGAGGCGGCGTAGGCAAGGTCGATGGGAGAATGCTCCGAGGCGATTTTGGCAATATCGTGACGGGCGACCTCGAAGGTCGATTCATGGAAGGCCTGTGTTAATTTTTCGTTGAGAAGGTCATCGAGGTGCGATGTTTGGGAATCCATCAGATTCCCCACGCCGTGATGAGACTCTAACAACTCATGATTTTCCATGGAAAACTCCCCCCGGTAGTGTTAGTATAGCGCGAAAAGAGTAATTTTTACAATTTCTTTTAATTGAGGATTCTTTTATAGTTAAGCTCTATGTCAACACCCTATAAATTCGCTCCCGAGAAAATCCGCAATATTGCGATCATTGCCCACATCGACCACGGCAAAACCACACTCCTTGACAGCCTGCTCAAGCAATCGAACATCTTCCGCGACAATGAAAAAGTTCCTGAACGGGTCATGGACAGCTACGACCAAGAAAAGGAGCGCGGGATCACCATCTTTGCCAAGCATACCAGTATTTTCTTTGAAGACTATAAAATTAATATTATCGACACCCCCGGCCACTCCGATTTTTCCGGAGAGGTCGAGAGGGTACTGGGACTGGTAAACTCTGTGCTTCTCCTCGTCGACGCCCAAGAGGGGCCGATGCCGCAGACCCGCTTTGTTCTCTCCCAAGCGCTTAAGATCGGCTTAAGGCCGATCGTCGTGCTTAATAAGATCGACCGCCCTCATGCGAACCCCGACCGCGCCCTCAACCTCACTTTTGACCTCTTTGTCGAGCTCGGAGCTACCGATGAGCAGCTCGATTTTCCCAT
>JABDEH010000054.1 GCA_013287215.1 Chlamydiota bacterium | reverse complement strand
CCAAGCTCGACGAGATGCCGCGGCAGGCCGTTTATACCTTGGCAAGCCGCAACGGGCTGCTGGAAGAAAAAGAACGGATCATCAAAAACTATAGCGGAGAGCCGAAAGAGGAGCTTCTCTCCTTGATCCGCCAGACATTCCCCCTCGCTGACGACGACAAACGGGCCCAAGACTTCGCAAGCGGAGCAGTCTCCAGCTTAAAAAAACTCAAAACAGTGTTTGAACATCGGCAATTCCGCCCCTCGCCCAAACAAAGAATTCTCCTCAAGACGCTGCTAAAAGCTCTCTGCGATAGAATTTAAAGCAAAGGGGTGCTAGAGTAATTTTTTTAACAATTGAGGTTATCGATGAAATTTTTACAGATTGTTTGTTTTTGTTTGTGCGCCGTGCTCTGTTCAGCAACTATTCATGCAAATAAATACGTTCTCACTTGTGATGAGGGTAGTTGCAACTGTCCTAAAGGCTAATCATTCTGCAGTAAGCAGTCTATCTCAACGCAAAGGCGCGAACATACTTTTAAGTTTTTCTTGCAACCTTATATAGCTAACAGCTTGGGGTGATTGAGACGGTTCAACGCAAAGGCGCAAAGACGCAAAGACGCAATGAAGAAATTGAATTGATTCGGATGTCTCTCTCTCTTCTTTGCGTCTCCGCGTCTTTGCGTCTTTGCGTTGAATTGCCGTACTCCTTCAACCTGAAAAGCTAGCAAAAAAACTTCTGTTTGCGCCTTTGCGTTGAACTCCGAGCTTGCTTTAAGTCGTTAAACACTCACAAACGCCTTTTCCGACTCAATGACACCTGCCTGCAGCATTGCCTCTCTGATAAGCCTTTGCGTTGATTCTTGAGGCTCTAATAAAGGGAGTCTAACGGTAGGATGGCACTTTCCGAGCAAATGCACAGCATACTTGATGCACTGCGGATTAGTCTCAAGATAAAGCGTCTTCGTGAGAGCATAGTAGCGGCGATACAATTCCATCGCCTCTGAAAATTTACCTGCCGCGCATAAGTCAACCATCTGCTTCATCGCTTTCGGAAAAACATTCGCCGTCGGAGAGATCACGCCTACTGCGCCCGTTGCCATGAGCGGAATGTTCACCGGATCTTCGCCGGATAAATAGGGCTGTGAAATTAACCCTTGAATTTCAATCGCGGCATCTATATCGGGACTCGAGTCTTTGAAGGCGACAACAGAAGAGAGAGAGCAGATCTGTGCGATGGTCTTTGGCGTTAACCTGACCGCCGTGCGCGCCGGATTATGGTAGGGAATCATCGCAAAGCCCGCCTTGTCAATTTCTCGAAAATGGGCAATACATCCCTCTTGAGAAGGCCGATTATAGTACGGAACGATCACGAGGCAAGCATCGGCTCCCAGATTTTTCGCCTCTTGCGTTCTGTGGACCGTTTCTCGGGTATCATTGGTCCCGGTGCCCGCGATGATCGGAATCCTTTTTTCGGCCGCAGCAACCGCAGCGCGGATCACCGCTTTTTGCTCCTCATGACTGAGCGTCGCCGCCTCTCCCGTCGATCCGCAGACCACAATGGCGTCCGTTCCTTCCTGAATGTGCCATTCGATGAGGTTTGAGAGTGCGGCGAGATCTAAATTTCCGGCGGGGGTAAAGGGCGTGACGAGGGCGACGATCGAACCTTTGAACACGAGAGCCTCCTGACGATATTTTCCCGTCAGCCTATCTTAGCATGCACATAATCGTCTAGGATTTCTTTCCATTCGGTCACAAGTTGTGAAAAATCTAAAAAAAGAGGCTTGAAGCTCATATAAGTCGCAAATGCAGTGATCTCTTGCACGAGATAGACACATTCCGTTTCGCGGTTGACTTCTAGATAAGCGCCCCGTTCTTGCCAACGGAGCATTCCTGAGTAGGAGAGGCAATCAGGCAAATATCCTTCGGAGATAAATACCGGGGAAGAGAGCTTCCAGCAGTTTTTTTGACCCCGCATCTCAATCGCGATCAAATTCCCTTCGACTTCGATCTCCGCCTTGCGGTGCCCAGCAAATTGAGCGATAAACTTTAAAAACTCTTTGTAAGACATAATTCCTCCGTTGCATCTATCTTACAACATCAATGTTAATTTAATATAAAGATCGCGAATTAACTTATAAATCATCACCCCAATCGAGTTTTTTCGCTAAAACATATTTTTCTTTATCTTTGCGCGAGATGGTTTGAATTTTAATCCCCTCGCTCGTGCACACATGGAAAGAAATATGCCCCGAGCGTTTCATCGGCGGACGTAAAATACGCATTTGAGAAGAGGCAAAAGGATTTTTTGCGACAATCAAGTAGGAAAATTTTTCATCTTCATAGCCCAACGTTCCGAGCTTGGCCCCCCGGTGTAAAGAACTCCGTTCAATCCGCTCCGAAAAATGGCACCAATCGCTGCCTTCCATAGGACACCGATTAGAATGAGGACAAGGAGCGAGACACTGTCCGCCTAAAGAAATAAGTTGCTCTCTTATTTTTTTGACCCGCGCAAAACCTCCCGGCGTGCCGGGCTCGATGATCACAAGAAATTTCTTTGCCGCTTTCCACAGCAGCGGGACCAAGCGGGAAATCTGCCCCTCAGACATCTCTGCAACAGCATAGGAGATGAGAAGAAGATCATGCGAATCAAAAGTTTGCTGCAGGGTCAAATCCCCCTCCAGCCAATCAACCTCCTCCTTCAAAAAAAGAGTTTTTCCCATCTCAATGAACGTCCGGTCCCGTTCCATCAAAGTGATTTTTTTAATCATAGGGAAGTGCTCCAAGAGCGGCTCGATCGCAGACCCCGGGCCGGCGCCCAGATCAAGAACAGTCTCTACAGGTTCCTTGATCTCTCGAAGGACCCTCCGGATCACCGCGGAAGTGGCCGGCATGCGGACAACAACATAGGCTTTTTTTTGATCTTCCGTAGAAAGACTTTTTCCCATGCGGTACCGCTCCGTGATCTCCTGGGAGGCGCGCTGTAAATCTTTAAAAGGAAGCTCAGTCATTTATTGAATAAATATCCATACATCGGTTAATTTCTCTGCAGGAATTATATGACATCAGCCCTATCTTTTAAAGAGCAAGTCAGCGCTCTCTCCCTGGCCGTTCAAAATCCCCACGTGGATATTGAGAAGGTCGAAGACCGCATCCATGCGCTGATGACACGCGCCCTTCCCGCAGATCCCGATTATCCCAACCTCATCGCCTGCCGAGACAGAGCCGCCGGACTGCGCGAAAGAAATCTGACTGTCGTTTCCGCGCAATCGACCTCATGCTTATGGAAAATCGCAACCGTGTTTTGGAACGCGCTATCTTATCTATTTAATACTTTCTATTCCTATCTATGCTGCGCCCAGCCCTCTGCTCAAACACCCGTGCAAGCTCCGGTTGCCCAGCCAAGCCCCGCGCCACTCCCCCCTCCCGTAGTCGGTCCCAAACAACCCCATCACAACCCCAGGACCCCCGATTACCGCGCTTTGAGGGCAGCGGCCCCGGACGGCAACTGCTTTTACACTTCCTATACCATCAGCTTTTTAGAAGATTTTCTCGTCAGCGGCACCAAAGACACATTCATTCAGACCGTCCGCAACCTGCAGCTCCCCGACTGTCCCCAGGAAAAGGAGAGCGTCCTGCGTACCCTTGAGCACCTAAAAGAGAGCCCAACAGACGCAGAGCTCCTTCAGACTTTTCTTGACAATGCCGCGATGACCCGCTTCGTGAAATTTTTCCGCTGCGCCGCTGCCTATCACATCGAACAAAATCGTGCAGATCTACCGCTCGACACAGCATTTGATCTGCACATCTATTGCAGGCGGCTCAGAACCATGGGTACACCCACGATGGACCACTATGAAATTGTCCATCTCAGCCGGGCGGTAGGATGGGGGCCGCGGATTATCCAACCCGACGGCGCAGTCTATAACGAAGGGGCAATCCCTTTTATGTCCGGAGGAAACACCGCCCTCTACTTCTCACCCCACGCAACAAAACAAGAAGAGGCGGGGCACTACGACGTTCTTTATACCACGATCGGTTGAAAAATTTACATTTCGGCGGCGCCAAAGCCTCGGGGTTCAAAGATTTTTCCGAGGGTTGTATTGACTGCATACTACCCTCGGAAAAATCTTTAAACCGCGAGAGCTTTCGCGCTAGCCCAAATGTGAATTTTTCAACCGATCGTGGTATATCGCCACTGAATCGGCGCTTTTCCCCATTTCTCTAAATACGCGTTGATCTTTGAGAACGGACGGCTCCCAAAAAATCCCGTGTGGACAGAATAGGGAGAAGGGTGCGGGGCCGTCAGCACCGCGTGGGGCATTTTTTTATGTCCCAAGATCCGCTCCACCTTTTCCAGCGCCGACTTTCCCCAGAGGACGAACACCAACGGATCTTCCCGCTCGCTCAGCTTGGCGATGACAGCATCCGTGAACCTCTCCCAACCCTTTCCATAATGGGATTTAGGCTCCCCCGCCCGCACCGTCAGCGTTGCGTTGAGCAACAGGACCCCTTGCCGCGCCCATCCTTCCAAACAGCCCGTCGTAGGCACAGCAGCGCCCAAATCCGTATGCAGTTCTTGAAAAATATTTTTAAGCGACGGGGGAGGCGTGATCCCGCAGGGAACGCTGAAGCTCAGGCCATGGGCTTGCCCCTCTCCATGGTAGGGGTCTTGGCCCATGATGACCGCCTTTACTTTGTCAAAAGGCGTCTCTAAAAAAGCGTGAAAGACCAGCGGCTCCGGCGGATAGACCACAGCGCCCTTTGCCTTCTCCTCCGCAAGAAAATCTTTTAACTCCTTCACATAGGGCAGAGCCAGCTCTTCCTTTAACTTGGCATGCCAGCTCGCTTCGATCTTCATCATAAATTTCCCAATTGACAGAAACCGCCCAAACACACTACGATTCTGGACATTTGGAGAATAAAATGAAAGATCTAGCTGAAAATAATTTGATCCGCTTTAAGAACATTTCCAAGAAAAAAGAGACGATGTACGCCAATTTCAAGGTGAAGGGAATTCGGGGCGGCGTCAATTTTTCCGCTTCGATCTCCGTCGACATCGCCGCCGCCGAAGTGCATGCGGGAGATGTCCTCGAAAAAATCATCGAAGAATGCGCTCGCATCGGGGTCAAAGAGTTCAAACGCGCCGAGTTCCAGTTCGAAGGCCTGTCCTACATGGAATCGGCAGAGAAGGTATTCACGAAGTAAGAGGCAATTGCAAAGCTCGCTTTGGAGTTTTGCAATTGGCTCGTAAGTTTTATCTGGGTGTAGCGCAGCTTGGCTAGCGCACTTGCATGGGGTGTAAGAGGTCGGTGGTTCGAATCCACTCACCCAGATTCTTTTTTCTCAAAGACCCAAGAGTCTTTCTCAATGAGGCGCCTCTTTGTATTTTTACGGAGCATTGGCAGAAAGCTAAATCTAAATTCACAGACAAGATGAGATAGTATTATGGGCATAAAAGATCTTGATGGACTCCTACGAAGTCTTGCACACATAAATGTCATCATTTAAGCCAATCCTCTAGATTATTTCCTGACTGTTTTTTCAGATACTGCCAATTTTATGTGGGTATTTCGCGAAATTCAGCCAAAAATAGCCTGATTTCCCCATTTTAGGAGATTTTTCCGTACAAACTTGAAAAATATACCCATTTTCTGCTAAAATTCAGTTATGATCATCGAATTTTCAGTAAAAAATTTTAGATCCTTTAGAGAACTTGCAACTCTTTCTCTTGAGGCTGAGCCCCTTAAGACTGGTAAAAGCAATCTCTATTCCACCGAATTTAAGACTAAACTCCTCCCTTCGGCGGGGATTTTTGGCCACAATGCAAGCGGCAAAAGCAATCTTGTCAAAGCTCTTGCCTACATGCAGTGGGCCATACTCAACTCCGATTATCTGAACCAACCTACAACGAAGTCTCCTCTTCTTCAGCCCTTCCTTTTAAATCTTGAGAGCTGCAAAGCCCCCTCTTTCTTTCAAATTGTCCTATGGGATGCAGAGAAAAAAACGGAGTATAGATATGGATTTGAAATCTCCGGAGAGCGAGTAGTTAGCGAATGGCTTGAAACTGTGACTAGAGCAAAAAAATATCGACGTCGGCGAGAGATTTTCCTCAGAAAAGGTCAAGAATTTCTCAAATTAGACGAACGTATGAAAGAGAGTGTGGGTCCTCTAACTAATAATGTTAGAAACACTGCACTGGCCTTAACTGTTTTTGCGCAATTTGCCGATCCTATTTGTTCCCAGATCATAAAATTGATGCATCATCCCAATTTTATTATCATTGATGGCGGAGGAGCAGATCCCATGATGGGTTATGCGATGCAACAATATTATGAAAAGCCCAAATTGGCATTTAAAGTACTTCAATTATTAAAAAAATTGGATTTAGGTATCCAAGACCTTAAGGTTATACGAGAGCCTTTTCCGGAAGCTCACCTGAAAACAATGCCAAAGGAACTCAAGCCCTTTATCAACCCCTCTAATGATGTTCTTAGGGCCGTTACTCTTCACAAAATGCATGGTGCTTTAGAAGATGGCCAGCGTGTTGAATTTGATCTTAACAACCAAGAATCCTACGGCACCAGGCGTCTATTCGTCCTTATGATGTTGCTCGTACAGACTTTGGATGTGGGAGGAGTGTTTGTCTTTGATGAACTGGGTTCCAGCATCCATCCATTTATGAGCAGAGAAATTATCGCATTATTTCAAAATCGGGTTACAAATCCTAAGGGAGCGCAACTTGTTTTTTGCTCTCATGAAACATATCTTCTTTCAAAACCTGTAGGATTGAGACAGGACCAGATTTGGTTTACAGAAAAAAATGCCCAAGAAGAAACCGTCTTGCGCTCTTTAATCGAGTACAAGATGCGAAGCGAATTTGAATTTGAAAAAAACTATCGTCAAGGACGCTTTGGAGCAGTCCCCGTGATTTGATCCTCATATAAACTTATCAGAATGTCAAAGCGAAAACAGAAAGTAAAACCCTGGCAAATTCGGAACAACGGATAGATAACTAAAAATCCTCTTCGGAAACCCCTTGGATAAATTGATGAGGGGCCAGGAGCGCATTGATGAGCTTCATCGGGTCTTTGCTCTGCAGTTTTTGGGTCACGCCTTGAAGAAAATCAACCTGGGTCCTGACCTCGTTCTGAGCCCGGAACATTGTACCCATTCCGACAAAAAAGGGAGAGGCAAGGATGTGGCGGATCGGCACATACCGAGGATCGAAGATCTTAGAGTGCAGCTCATGGCCGATCGCTTCGATTTGCTGCTCCAGCATCGTATTGTAAACCTCCAGCTGGTTGGAGCTGAGGCTTCTTTTTTCTTCTCCTAAACGGTCCGCCCACTCCATTTCTAACGCCAAGAGAGAATAAACATCCTTGCTTTTGTAGGCGATCGTCAGCCTTTTCATCAACTCCTCTTTAAATTCTTTTTTCTGGGGATCCTGCTCTAAGTCGGGATGAATTGCTTTGGCGAGCCGCTTGTAGACTGCGCCAGCCTCTGTAGATTGAAGCTCTTTTAAAGCTTGCTCATGCTTTTCTCTTTGAATTTCTTTCTGTGTTTTAGCCTTGTGCGGAGACTCGTGCAAATTTTTGAACTTGTTTCTCCGCGCTTCAAGAATATCGTCCGAGAGTTGTTGTAAAACTTCATCCGGATCGTCGGTCATTTCGTAATTATCAAGATTGATATCCAGGCCTTCATCCTCAAGCTGCTCCTGCATGTCAGCTTTAAAATCCTCAAAATCGTCTTCAAGGATCTCTTTGCAGTCCTTTTCCTGCAGGTCCTCGTAAATCTCTCGGATCTTTGGATTGACCTCTGTGGTGGGGACGTACAGAAAAATAGAACCCATTTTATCCAGCATGTTTTCTTTCATGCGCGCGCGCTGTTTCTTTGTGAATCCGGAAGTGTTTAGGTAATGGCCGTAGAGAATTTGCACCTGCTCTTCGAGGATGCCGATCACTTGGGTCTTCAGCGGCTGGATCTTGGTGAGATAGAAGACGAGAAATCCTTCGAGTTCCTTGTCCATCTCAACTTTTTTCTTTTGGAGCGTGACAATTTTTTTCTTTAATTTATTGAACTTTTTTTGCGCCGGCGAAAGCAGCGGCTTTGATGAACGTCTGGTTGAAATGACTGCGCGCAAGCGTCCCCCCACTGTTGATGGGGGAAATTTTAAACGCTTGCGTGAGATTTGTCAATGATCCAGCGAGTTTAAAAGATCTTCTCAAGATGTTGAAAGAGTTGATTACAGAGGACGAGCCTGGCGTTTGCAAAATTCACGGATCCTGTAAAGGAAACAATCCACTTTTCCACAATATTGAGTTTTAGGGAGTCCAGCAAGGATAATTGCCCTGGAGTTAGGTCCATCGGCGTTGTTTTAACCTCAATGGCAATCCATCGCTGGTTAGAAAGTTGAACCAGAAAATCCACTTCCACTTGCTCTTTAGAGCGTATGAAATAGATCTCTGATTGCAGACCTCGATTAATAAAAAAGCGTGAAATTTCTGCCAGAACAAGATTTTCTAGCAAATGACCAAAATAGGGGCTGAGGAGTAATGGTTCGAATTCACTCCATCCCTGAAGCCTCACAGCAAGTCCGGTGTCTTCTAAGTAAATCTTTGGCGTTTTGATTAATCGCTGATTGAGATTGGTATGGTATGGTTGGAGAATATGCACAATGCCATTTTGATCGAGCAAGGAAATCCAAGCTTGTACGGTAGTTGTATCCACACCAACAGTTTTCGCAATATCTGAATAATTGATCAATTGCCCCACTCTGGCTGCTGTGAGTTGCAAGGTTTTGCTAAAAGCAGCCTTCTTTTCAATACCTGCTGCAGCGACTATATCTTTTTCAATAAAAGTCGAAATAAAATCATTGAGATATTGCACAGGATTGAGATCCGGAGAAGCATGAAGTTCAGGCCAGCCGCCGCGCAAAAATAGAGTGCGTAGAGTAACTGGTTGAGCAAAGTGATTTTCACACTCGTGGAGGGAAAGGGTGTTAAGCGAGAAATAGTTGGCTCGACCAGCGAGAGATTCTCTCACTTCTTTTTGTAAGAGAGTCTGGTTAGAACCTGTCACCCAGATGTCAAGGGAAATGGGAGAGTTTGTTTCTAGGCGACGCCTACGCTCTATGTCAATCCGTCGCTTAAGCTCTGGGAAAATTTGAGGAGCAAGAGTCGCTTCATCTAAAATGAGAGGTCCCGTGAATTGTTCAAAAAAAAAGGCTAGGATTTTCTTGAGCAAGGTTACGAATGTTTAAATCATCAAACAGGATGAGTTTGTGCGTGCCCAAATGATGAAGAAGGGAGGTCTTCCCGACTTGGCGAGGTCCTCTCAAGATTTTTATTGGGAGAGTTTGCCCACGATGGCCCTGCAAAAATTTGAGTAAATCCCGCTGTATCCACATATTGGCTATTATTGGATGTTATCCCATAATGGTCAAGAAGTTTTTAAGTACTTAACAATCAATGGTTTTCATTTGATTTTTCATACATTCGGCTCGATGACAACCCCCGGAGCTATAGAAATTAACGCCGGATGGACTAAGTGCACCGAATCGGGGAGTTCCACCTCGATCTTTCCGAGCACTTGAGTTTCCAAATATGCCTTGAGCAGCTT
>JABDEH010000053.1 GCA_013287215.1 Chlamydiota bacterium | reverse complement strand
TTAGCAGGTAGAGAGGTGCTTCTTTGATCTGTTTTGCTTCTTGATCAGACAGAAGGATTCCATTTTTTTTTCCAATAATCATATTGGAATTGGGCTAGTACTTTGCTCGATAAATAATCTGCCTTTTTGTATTGAAAAACGGTGCAAGGAATTTTGCGAACTGCACAGGCTTGCAACAGAGATATACAATTTTCTTTCTTATCATCGATGAAAAGAATTGATTGCGGAGATTCGAGGAGCGATGAGAAGAGATACTCCCCTTTGTCTGTTCCATTTGTGCACATAACTCCCTCATTATAAACAGAGTGAATGAGAGACGGGTGAAAGGAAAGAGTATTTTGATATAAAAAATTCCGTAACTCCAGCTCGATATCTTCTCGGGCAGTCAACGCAAGAATTTTTCCTTCTTTTCTCTCAATAGAAGAGAAAATTTGGGGAGCGTTCTGATCTACAAGTTGGTATTTCATCGGAAATCGAAGAGAGTGCAAAAAAGTTTGGGTTTCAGAAGAATGGAATTCTTCATCGGTCATGCACATTGCTCGTTTTAAAAACTCAGAATCCCACAACCAAGATACATCCGGGCTTACTAGTACGTCATCTACATCAAATACTACAAGAGTTCCTTTTTTTACATGAGGAAGGATCTCTTCAAGATTCAGAATTTGTGAAACTTCATTGCCTTCCATCCGTACAGCAGCTAAAGAAAAAAACAACCAGAAGAACAACCTTAAAACACACATTTGAGCAAGCTCCACTTTTGAACAGAGGATAATATGTAATCAAAAGTGAAAAAATCAAGAATATATCCAATGACCCAAGTTGCCACCCCTAAATAGGGGCTGGATATCCCATTTATCTTGTTGACTCATATTACTTTATAAAAAGTCCTCCCAGACTTTAAAATTCTTTTTTTACCACAAAAAAAACCAAGTAGGGAGGAACAAAATGCAAACAACAATCACGGCTATTTTCTGTCATGTCGACGATTTCCTTAAAGCCATTTCTTGGAAGGACGATCCTCAATGTCATCTGATCCTAGCAGAGATTGTCACGATTGCCCTTACGGCTTCTCGTTATTTCGGAGGCAACTTTGAGTCTGCCAGGCTGTTCCTCATCGAACACAGCTATATCCCTCATATTGGCAAAAGTCGCCTGAACAGGCGCTTTCATGCCATACCCTCTTTCTTCTGGCATCTCATTGTCGCCCACCTGGCTGCAAAACAAAATCCCGACTGCTCGCTTTTCCTGGTCGACAGTTTTCCCATAGCTATTTGTCATCAAGTACGGTCTAACCGAAGAGCCCTTTTTCAGGGTAAAAAGCATGTTGGGTATAACGCCAGCAAGAAAATGTGGTTTACTGGCCTCAAAGTGCATGTCTTGGCCACATTGCAGGGGCAGCCCAAGGAGTTCGTCATATCGTCTGCCTCCATGCACGATCTAAAGGCTTTTCAGAAGATGTACCTCGGAACTATTCCCAAAGGGTCAACTATTCTTGGCGACAAGGCTTACACCTCTTTGTCCTATGAGCACGAACTGTTATTTTCTAGGGATATCCTATTGGTAGCCGAGAGAAGGAGCAACTCAAAGAGAGGACAAAGCCTGACCTACCACCGTTACGGAAAGAAAATCAGGAAAACGATCGAAACAGCCTTTAGCCAAATGGCGAGCTGGTTGCCTAGGCATATTCACGCTGTGACCAATCAGGGCTTCATTCTCAAACTCATGATGCTGATGACAGCTTTTGCCTTTTCCTTTATCACTTCTTAGGTGGCAACTTGGGTATCCAATGGAATAGTGATTGCTCCTATTGATATCACTGCCATACCGATCTCTCATTTTGTGGAATCTTCACCGAATGGTTCTATTTCATTAGAGGGAGCTTGTAGGCATAAGGTTACCATTGCTCAAGAGGCGCTCTTAGTCAGTCCGCCACTCTTTTCCCACTGATTTGTGAGATATGGCTTTACTTTGATAAAGGGCTCAAGTTCATAAAGTTGCTTCATTCCCTCGAGAAATTGGTTCGAGAACGCTCCGGTGCTGGGCTGGGCAACAAAAAAGCCCCCCACAGGGGGGCTTTTTTTTTGCCCAGGAAGCGACCCAACAGTTTGGGTCGCGTTAGGACTCGAAGTGAGCGAGATGCAGCGAGCGAACCGGCTTTCGGGACGGGACGGCTTTAGCCGCCCGCCAGAAAGGAGTCCTATCCAAAAACCAATCTCCCTCCGGGGGCTTTTTTTTGCCCAGGAAGCGACCCAACAGTTTGGGTCGCGTTAGGACTCGAAGTGAGCGAGATGCAGCGAGTGGAATATACTGAGTTTCTGGGTCATCAAAAACAAGATGTAAAAGCCGAGATTTCGGGTGATTTAGAGAATGCTGGGCAACCCTGGCCGAACCCATCGAAAAATTCAAGCAACACGGCCCTTTAGCTTATGTTAAAGGCAAGATCGTGCTTCATATCCATACAGTCGATAAAATACGCAAGGCCGTTCCGCCATAGAAAGCAGCCTTTTCGAAAAAGCCGTGCCTCTCCAATCCGAGCAGCGCTGTCTCCTGCAAAATCTCACGTATTTTTGTCTGCTGGGTGACTTTCGGGCTATACCGATCGACCATTTTTTTTATGTTCACAAGATTCATAGAAGCCCTATGGCGCTTACGAGATTAAAAACGGTTTTAGAATAATATTTCTCCGCAATTTCAAGTAGATGTTTTTTGTTCAGCTTTCTCAAGACATCCTCATCGATCCTTCTTCCTTCCACCAGGTCGACCAGTAAATCCCGGCTCTCTAAATTTCGACTTTTCATGTGGATCAGGTCTGCGAGAGCTTTTTCGGGAGTCGAGATTAAAAACCGTCCGGCGCTGTTTTCTTGCTGGTCGATCCCTACCGCATAACGCTGATGGCTTAAAGCAAAATAATCAAATGTTCCAAGGGGGGTGGTATAGCTCTTTGAACGGGCAGCCGTTGCGCTCGTGACGACGTACACCCCTTCAGGAATCATCCCATAATAAGAGAGGGCCCATTCAAAGCTCAAATAGGAAGGGCCATAGAGAAGGTTGGCAATTTGCTCATAGGGCACGGGGTTTTTCTCAATTTTGTCTCCGATCACAAAAAAGCCGTTTTTGAGCCGGATGAGTTCCCCCATTTTCACCATCCGCGCAATGCAGGCGTGCGGATTTGTGTAGTCTCGAAGGAGCGGCAAAATATTCTGAGACTTGACGTAGGCTAATTCAGCGAATTTCAATACAGGGTGCATATCTCATAATCTTACCAAAATCTCCATTTTTTTTGCATATTCTTGCAAAGAAAATTATATTTTTCTCCAGAATATGCAGAAAAAGTGGAGATTCTGGAGAAAATAAAGCCCGAAATGTAAAAAGAATAGTTGAAACGTCAAATTGAGTCTCAAAATGACATTTGCGATGTCATTTTGCAGGCTTGACATCTAACTCCTTGACATACTAAGGCTTATTCGCGTGATAAAAACGTAAACAAGTTCTTAAGTGAAAGCCCTTCCAGGAACGGCTCCGGCAGCTCTAGCTCCCGAAGCACCTTCTGGTAGCAGGAAGAGTTGTCATACCCCTCGACAAAATAGGGCTCTAGGTCCTTTGAAGGGCTATCGGTGGTGCAGAAAAAATCGGCGCCGAAACAGAGCTGCCTTTCGCCCCCGAGTGCAATGCCATGCTCGATGTGGCGGCGCAGCTGGGGAAGAAATTCCCCTCCCACAAATTTCCTCACAAAATTGATCCCGATCACCCCTCCCCGCTTAAAGATCTCTTTGGCGATCTCATCGGGAAGATTGCGCCGCATATCACACAGCGTCCTAAAATTGGAGTGGCTGGCAATCGGCGTCAGTTGGAGGCCCTTCTTGTCGATGTAGTTGAGAATGTCATGGGCCAGGGCATCTGAGGTGTGGCTGAAATCGATGCAGATCCCCAGCTCGGCCAGCTTCTCTAAAAAAATCTCACCATCCCGTTTCAAGCCAACGGTGGAGAAGTTGCCGCCGCCGAGGCGATTTTCGGTGTTCCAGGTCAGGCTAAGGTATAGAATATTTTTGAGTTCGCGGTGCCATTTCTCGAGGCGTTCGAGGCCGCTTTCCAGTTTTTCCCCTTCCTCGATCACCCCCGAGCCGTTCTCGATCGCCGGCATCCACCGGATCTCAGGAAATTCTTGAACGTGCTGTTTATAAATGGAGATTTGCTTTTCGGCTTGGGGCACCGATCCGGGAGCGGTTTCGGTATAGACAGCAAGTGTCTGAAACACAACGCCTCCCTGCTTCAAAAAAGGGAGGGAGCAGCGGGCAGCGGGATCGAAGGGGGTGCGGGGCGGGCCGCCGGCAAGATAGAGGAGGAGGTCGCAATGGAGGTCTGCACAGGGGATCTGTCTCATGCCCTTGAGTTTAGTGAATTTTTCAGTATTTGACAAGAATGAATTAAATAAATTAAATCTGTTTAAAAATTAGATCAAATTCAGTATAATTCCGGCAATTACAAACAAGGAGTTAATTATGCCTATAAATTCGTTAAACAATGATAATAATATGGATTCTGGTTTTTTTAATGGGGTATGGGAAGCAGTGCGCCCAAAAAATCCTGTAAACGGCCAGAGATACTTTCGCCTAATCCCCGAATCTCTGGAGTATACGCTAGGCGCGCTGTCCTATAAGAGCGCGATCCATGGCAGCTACGATCCTTCCCGTGCCGTATGCGAAGAACTCAAGACTTCAGAGGGCCGGAAGATGAGCTTTGAGAGGCTGGTCCGCGAGACAGGTGAAAAAATTGCGAAGATTTCTGACCGTCCCGACCTCCCCTACATGTTCAAGGTCGTCGACGCGAAAGAAGACAACGCCTGGTGTATGCCGGGGGGTAAAATCGCCTTTTATGAGGGGCTGATCAAATCTTTCCAAAATGAGACGCGCGACTTTGGCGTGGGCAGCTTTGGCTTGGAAGAAAAGATTGCCGCCGTGATGGCGCATGAGATCGTCCACGCAGCGGCCCGGCATAGCGCCACGGCCTTTGAGTTTTGGCTGGCCATCAGCATACTCCTGACTGCATTCTACGAAGGGATCGCAATCATTTTCCGCGACGTAGACGGAAACCTCCCCGATAATCTTCCGTGGGTTGTCGAACTCGTTTTAGACAAAGTCCACGCGATCTCGATGACCCTGATTACAACCCCGGGAAGCCGGGCTGCGGAATTGGAAGCGGACAAATATGGTATGGTCTACTTACAAAGGGCCGGATACAATCCTGAGGTGGCCGTCTGGTTGCAAGAATATTTTGCCAGCCAGGAGATCTCCACCGAGAGCAAGGTGCTAGACTATGCCCTCTCGTTCTTCAGCACCCACCCGGACAGCACAGACCGCGCGGAAGCTAATAGAGAAACTTTGAAACTGATCCGAGACGGCGCTTTACGATAAATAGGGCCTGTGCCAGGATTGATATCATGGACCTAGCTGAGCAACGCGCTCTGTTATTTGCGAAAAAAACGGTCAAAGAGAGGCATCTGCGGCCTCTCTCCCGCTACCATTTTGCCGGCTCTTCAGAATATGCGCAAAAAGGGCAGGCATTGATCGCTGCGGGCAAAGTGGGATGTATCATCCTCGCCGGCGGCCAAGGCTCGCGCCTGGGGGCTTCGGTCCCCAAAGGGATGGTGCCTGTCCTCGAAGAGAAGACGCTGTTCCAACTTTTTCTTGAACGAACCGCCGCGGCCTCGGACCGTTACGGTTGTCCCCTATCCCTCGCGATCATGACCTCTCCCCTCAATCACAAAGAGTCGCTTGCCTACTTGCAAGACCATGCGTTTTTTGGAGCTAAACAGGTGGACCTTTTTGAGCAGGAGATGCTTCCCCTGCTCGATGATCAGGGAAATCCCTTAACTGAGGGCCCTGCCGGCAACGGCGAAGTCTTCAAATATTTTGTGAGATCAGGGCTGTTTAAGCAGTGGCAAGAGCGCGGCATAGAGTACATCCACGTCATCCTTGTCGATAATCCACTAGCTGACCCTTTTGATCCCGAGCTCTGCGGTTTTCATGCAGAAATGCACGCTCAAATCACGTTGAAAGGGGTGAAAAAAGAAGATCCGGAAGAGAAGATGGGCGTCATCCTCGAAGAAGAAGGGAAAATTCGGGTAGTGGAGTATTCGGAAGCTTCTGAAACTCTCAAGCGGCTTCCCGGACTGATCGGAAACACCAGTTTGTTCTGCTTTTCGATGGACTTTGTCCAAACGGCAGCTTCGGCCTCATTACCTTGGCATATTGTGCAGAAAGAGATTGTGGTCGGAGAGAAGCGCATTAAGGGGTGGAAATTTGAAACATTCATCTTTGACCTTTTGGAATATGCCTCAAAGATCGAGGTGCTCGTCTATCCGCGCAATAAGACCTACGCACCGCTCAAAAGCCTCGCCGACTTGGCAAACCTGAAGGCCCTACTCACATGCAACAAGATTATATCCTAAGAATTATAGAACAATTCATTCAGGCCATCGCGTCGATCATGCGGCGGAGGAAGGCGAAAGATTACACAGAGGCGCGCAAGCTCATCGGGACGGCGGGACGTTCTCTTCTTCGCATCGACATCGATCTGCTGCTACTCTTTCATCCCGACCAAATCATCGACCATTTCAAGGATTTTACTCATCGCCTGGAAACGGAAAAATGCGTTCTGGCCGCAGACTTATTCTACGAGCTAGCGCTGATCGAAGAGGCGGAAAAGAAGCCTGAAGCGGCGCTTCGGCTGAAAACTTTGTGTTTGCACCTCTACACGATCGCGATTCCTGCGGAGAAGCAGTTTCAAACTCCGGAGTATTTTGAAAAGGTTGACCAGCTCATACAGGAACTTGCCGATCAGCCCCTTTCCCCAAAGGTTTTGGAAAGCCTTCGCCCTTATCAAGAATTTAAGCCGTTGCCAAAAGACGTGTAGTCCTTTGTTTATGAGCAGGTTATGTTCACCTAAAGTTTTTTATTGCCATTTTACCTGAATTTCTGTAACAATTAATCAAAATTGTGATATACTAAAGGCAAGGAACGAATATGGCGAAGCCGATTCCGGAGCAGCTGTTCAACAAATACCTCAAAATTTTGGGGTTGCGGCTCGAAAAGGGCAGCATTGATTATAACCTTTACGAAGGAAATCTTTTTCTCTGTGCTATCAAAATCATGCATGGCAAGGGAAGGAAAAGAGAAGTTTCTCCTGACAGTGTGAGAAAAACAGAAAAAATATGTGAAAAAATGGGTTTAAAATGGCCACCAAAAAAGAAATAGACAAGCACCTTAAAATAGCTCTTAAAGAGATTGGAAAAATCAAGCCTTGGTTTGATAAAGATGTGAATGCCTATGTTTTTGAGCATCCATCTTACCCCGTTGAATACGCAGGCGAATCCATAGAAGAAGTCATTGAAGGCTATCCCCAATATCTGCGAGAATTCATCCTTCATCGCTTAGAGAAAAGGCTTCACCCATTAATGGAGAAGGAGACAAAAGGCCGTGGAGGGAAAAGGGCTGGCGCCGGACGTCCCAAGGGAACAAAGAAAGCACCGACAAAAGTCGTGCGCCTACCGGCTGATATCGCAAGTTGGATTGAAAGGCCGAGTTCAATTCCGCAAGTGCGGCACTTAATCGCCAAAGGAAGACATTAGAATCTAAGAAAACTTTATACCAGCACAGCTTCCAAATCCACGATGATTTTCACCTCGCGGCCTACCACCAGACCCCCGTTAGGCATATCCATGTTCCATTTCACGCCGAAATCTTCGCGGTCGATGATGGTCCATGCGGAAAATCCAATGCGCGTATCTTTGTAGTTGGCAATCCCGTTGAACTTGGTGTTGAAGGTCACCGGATGGGTGATCCCGCGGATGGTGAGGGTGCCAAATAACTTGCCCTCAAACATGCTCGTGAGTTCCATTTTGGTGCTGCGGAACTCGATGGTGGGGTGGTTGACGATGTCAAAGAAATCGATGCCGTGCAAATGCTCGTCGCGCTGCTGATGCTCTGTCGATACGTTGACAGCCATCCCTTTGACCTCGATGGAGCCTTTGAGCGGATTTTCGGGGTCGAATTCGACCATGCCTTCGACGTTTTTTAAATACCCGTGCACATCGGTGATCATCATGTGTTTGACGACAAACTCGACGTTGGTGTGCGCTGGGTCGCATTTCCACTTAGCCATGAGAAACTCCTATCTGTTTTTTTTGCTCGGCAATCCTTTGTATGACCCCAATCACACTATCGGCATTTAATGAAATCGAGTCAATCCCTTCCTGGACAATAAAGGCGGTAAAGTCGGGATAGTCGCTGGGCGCTTGTCCGCAAATTCCCACCTTGACTTTTTTTGCATGGGCCTTTTTGATGAGTTCACTAATCGAGCGCATGACGGCGGGGTTGCGCTCATCGAAAAGATGAGATAGTTCTGTAGAGTCGCGGTCAACGCCGAGGAGGAGCTGGGTGAGGTCGTTGGACCCGATCGAAAATCCGTCGAAGCGGTCGGCGAAATCTTCGGCCAATATCACATTGGAGGGGATCTCGGCCATGACGTAGATCTGGAGGCCGTTGTCTCCCCGCTTTAGGCCGTTTTCTGCGCAGACGGCGAGCACCTTGTCCGCCTCATCGAGGGTGCGGCAGAATGGGATCATGACGATCACATTCGAAAATCCCATTGTTTCTCGTATTCGTTTGATCGCGCGGCACTCGAGGGCAAAGCCCTCTTTGTAGCGGGGGCTATAGTAGCGGGAGGCGCCGCGGAAGCCGATCATCGGATTTTCTTCTTTGGGCTCAAAAACTTTACCGCCAATGAGGTTGGCATATTCGTTGGTCTTGAAATCGCTCATGCGGACGATGACGGGATGGGGATAGAACACGGCGGCAATCCTGGCGATGCCTCTTGCGAGATGGTCCACAAAATATTCGCTCTTGTCTGCGTAGCCGGCGGTGAGCTGCTCGATCTTCTGCCGTTCTTCAGATTCTTTGACTTTGTCAAAATGGACAAGCGCCATGGGATGGATCTGAATGACGTTGTCGATGATGAACTCCATCCGCGCAAGGCCGACACCTTGGCAAGGCAAGTGCCACCAGCGGCGCGCTTCGGCGGGGCTCGAGATGTTCATCATAATCTGCGTCTCAATTTTGGGGAGCGCGGCGAGATCGATCTCAGTCGTTTCAAATTTTAAAATCCCTTCATAGACGCGCCCTTTTTCCCCTTCGGCGCAGGAAAGTGTGATGGGAGATCCGCTCTTGATCACCTCGGTGGCGTTCCTTGTGCCGACGATCGCGGGAAGCCCGAGCTCTCGACTCACAATGGCGGCATGGGATGTTCTGCCTCCATGATCGGTGATGATCCCTGCCGCTTTTTTCATGATCGGGACCCAGTCGGGGGAGGTCATGTGGGTGATGAGAATGGAACCCTCCTGGAAGGAGCCGATATCGCCGACCTCTTTGATGACCTGGGCTTTTCCTGCCGCGATTCCCTCTCCAATAGCAAGGCCCTGCAGCAGCTCTTTCCCTTTTTCTAGCAAACGGCAGGTGGTGAAACGATTCAATTTTTTTCTTACCTGGACCGTTTCGGGGCGGGCCTGGACGATGAAGAGTTCTTGCGACTCTCCATCCTTGGCCCACTCGATGTCCATCGGCATCCCGTAATGATTTTCAATCAAAACGCCCCACTTAGCGAGCTGGAGAATTTCTTGATCGGTGAGCACATAGGCCTCTTTTTCCGCGCGC
>JABDEH010000052.1 GCA_013287215.1 Chlamydiota bacterium | reverse complement strand
GCGGCGCGCGTTTATTGAACATCATGCATTGTCTGTCAAAAACTTAGATATTTAAGGGATTCTATGTCGTATACGAATGATGAAATCGTCCGCCCCAGAAATATTGAAGAAGAGGTCAAGGAAAGTTATCTCCGCTATTCGATGTCGGTGATCATTTCCCGGGCGCTTCCCGATGTGCGCGATGGACTAAAACCTTCCCAGCGCAGGATTTTATATGCGATGCGCCAGTTGAATTTAAGCCCCGGCGCCAAACACAGAAAATGCGCGAAGATTTGCGGCGACACCTCAGGGGATTACCATCCGCACGGCGAATCGGTCATTTATCCGACCTTAGCCCGTATGGCCCAGCACTGGGCGATGCGCTACACCCTTGTTGACGGCCAGGGTAACTTCGGTTCGGTAGATGGCGACCCTCCAGGCGCGATGCGTTATACCGAGGCCAGGCTCACCCATGCCTCCAGCGCTTTAATGGAAGATTTGGATAAAGATACGGTCGATCTCATTCCCAACTACGACGAAACAAAGGTTGAGCCCACCGTATTTCCCGCGAAATTCCCCAACCTTCTCGCCAACGGATCTTCAGGGATCGCGGTCGGGATGGCGACAAACATTCCTCCCCACAACGTTGAAGAATTGATCTTAGCGACGACGCTCCTGATCGACAATCCTCAGGCGAGCATCGAACAGATCATGGAAGTGATGCCGGCCCCCGACTTTCCCACCGGCGGCGTCATCTGCGGCTACCGCGGCGTCAAAGAGGCTTTTTACACAGGCAGGGGCAAGATTTTACTGCGCGCCGTCATCCGCGTCGAAGACATGGATGGAGACCGGCAGCGTCTTGTGCTCGATGAGATCCCTTACAACGTCAATAAGTCGGCGCTCATCCAGCACATCGCCGAGCTCGTGAATGACAAGACGCTTCCCGGGATTTCCGACATCCGCGACGAGTCGGACCGCGACGGCATGCGGATGGTGATCGAGCTCAAGCGCGGCGAGATCCCCGATGTGACGATCAACCAGCTCTTTAAGTTCACCGCCTGTCAAGTCACCTTCGGCTGCAACATGCTCGCGCTCGACAAGGGATTGCCGCGCACGATGAACATTAAACAGTTCATCGCCGCCTGGATCGACCACCGGATCGACGTGATCCGCCGCCGAACCCGTTTTGAGTTGATGAAGGCAGAGGCCCGGGCCCATATCCTGGAAGGTTACATCAAAGCCCTCGATCATCTCGATGCCGTTGTCCGCCTCATCCGCGCCAGCGCCAGCCGCGATGCCGCGAGAATGGAGCTGATGGCCACCTATGCGCTCAGCGAGAAGCAGGCCAACGCCGTCCTCGATCTGCGCCTCTACCAATTGACCGGCCTGGAGAAAGACAAGATCGACGCCGAGTACCAAGAGCTCGTGGCCAAAATCGCCCACTACCGCTCTGTCCTCTCGAGTGAAATGCTCGTGCGCGGCATCATCAAAGAAGAGCTGATCGAGCTGAGAAAGCACCACTACTCCCCACGGAGAACAAAGATCATCGCTGCGGAAGGGGAGTTCCAGATGGAAGACCTTATCCCCGACGAACCTGTCATCATCACCATCTCCGAAGACGATTACATCAAACGGATGCCTGTCGACACCTTCCGCGAGCAGCGTAGAGGCGGCCAAGGCGTGATCGGCATGGACATGAAAAAAGAGACCGACACCCTCAAAGACATCTACGTCGCCACGACCCATGATACTCTCATGATCTTCACCAGCTTTGGCCGCTGCTACTGGCTCAAAGTCTGGCAGATCCCTGAGACCGGCAGACGCACCAAGGGCAAGCCGCTGATCAACCTGCTCGAAGACATCCAGCCCAATGAAAAGATCGCCGCCGTCCTCCGCGTCAAAACGTTCGACGAACCGGGCTACATCCTCCTCTCGACCCGCCAAGGCGTTGTCAAGAAGACCGAGCTCTCCGCCTTCTCTGCGCCGCGCCGCAAAGGGGTCTATGCGATCAATATTGACGAAGGCGACGAAGTGATCGCCGCCCGGATCACCCGCGAAGAAGACCAGGTCATGCTTTTCACCAAGAACGGCATGGCGGTCCGCTTCGATCAAGCCCAAGTCCGCTCTGTCGGCAGAGTGGCGCGCGGCGTGCGCGGAGCCACACTCCGCGGCGAGGGCGATGAGATCGTCTCTTGCGAAGTCGTCCGCGAAGGAGATACCCTCCTCATCGTCTGCGCCAACGGCTACGGCAAACGGTCTAAAGTCGAAGACTTCCGGCAGACCAACCGCGGCGGCGTTGGCGTCCGTTCGATCATCACCAGCGAGCGCAACGGCCGTGTCGTCGGCGCGATCATGGTGACCGATAAAGACGGCGTTGTGATCATGTCGAATGCCGGACAGACCGTGCGCATTCCGATGGACGATGTCCGCGTCATGGGAAGGTCCACACAGGGCGTGCGCCTCGTGAACCTCCACGAAAATGATGTGGTCGTCGCCATCCAAAAAATTGAACACATAGAAAGCGATAAGCCCGCAGCGCTGTGAACCCCGGCCTTAAGGCCGGGGATTGTGACTGCGTCTTGGGAGTGGGGCTTCGTAGCCCTCCCAAGACGTCTTTTTGAAAATACCCGGCCCTTAAGGGCCGGGTTTCCGCCGGAGGACGGATGAAGGGATTTTTCATCACATTTGAGGGAGGCGAAGGGGCCGGCAAGACCACCTTGATCGACCAGGTCTATGCCCATCTCCAGGGACAATCCCTCAAAGTATTGAAGACAAGAGCCCCGGGCGGCACAAAAGCCGGAGAGTCGATCCGCGAGCTGGTCCTTCACCACAAGGGCATCTCTCTCTTTTCCCGCGCCGAGCTGCTTCTCTTTTTGGCCGACCGGGCCCAACATGTCGACGAAGTGATCCTTCCCGCGCTCCAGCAGGGCACGATCGTTCTCTGCGATCGCTTCAACGATTCCACCGTCGCCTACCAGGGCGGCGCTCGCGGCCTCGACGTTGCCACAGTCAAAGAACTCTGCGCCTTTGCGTCCCATAACCTGCAGCCCAACCTCACCCTCTATCTCGACCTCGACCCCAAGCTCGGCCTCGAGCGGGTGAACAAGCTCGGCAGCGGCAAAGACAAGATCGAACTCGAGAAGCTCTCCTTTCATGAAAAAATCCGCCGCGCGTTCCACACCATAGCCAAAGAGGAACCCGAGCGGTTCCATCTGCTCGACGCGTCTCTTTCTCCCGAAGAAGTCTTTTTAAAAGCGATGCAGGTGATTCAACCTTACCTGGAATAACACAGATTAAGGGTACAACTTATGATCCTGATCCAGCCAGATGACATAAAAAGTATCGTCTATAACAATCCCGTGCACGCGGCCGTGCTCGTTGGCTGAAAGTTGAAATTGCCATCCAGGATAAGCGCGCAGATGTTCATTCAAATGCTTAAACCCTCTCGGCCTCGATGTTGTTGCCCAGTCATGAGTGTGGTTGCGAATACTTTTATTACAGGGCCCTGTAAATTGTTGCACCGACCATGTGGAAAGATCCTTTAGCCTTAGCATCAATTTTTGCGTGTAATTTTCTCTGAATACAGCGGGACATAATTCAGGATCTGAATCATCGAATAATTTGAACGAAAAACGCAGCTCGGGATCAACCTTCTCCTTGCGAATGAGGCTCTTATGCTCGAAAGGGATCTTTTTTGGCTTCATTTCTGAGATTTATAGAATTCTAGCATGGACTGTTTAGAAATAACCGAGACCGAGGGCTTGTCGTTTGGAATGCCTTTTCTAGCCTCTAGCCAAGGTCTTTCATTGTGGGTCATAAGTTCCAATGCAGACGCTGTTTCCACACCAAATACGTTCACAATGTCTATTAAGTGAGCGGCAATCCCTGCGTCTTTCACCTTGGGCGCAGCAATACCTTCCTCTAGGATAGGGCGCCATTCAAATTTCTTAAATCTCTTGTACTGAGAAGGCAGGGCAGGACCATGTACCCATGCTTGAAAATCCTCTGCAAAAAGAGGCTTAGCGTGAATAGCCAAATACCAAGCTTGGGCATAATATAAAAGTTTTTGCAACTTTAGATTCGTTAAGACCTCTCCACGTTCTCTGCACTCAACCAGCAAAAAATTTGCGGTATTGTTTGGAGAGATACAATCGAGCTGTGTTTTCATGATACCATCTCCTTCTCCTCAGTCTATCTTTTCGCGGATTCCGTTACAATCAGCTTTTTAAAAGAACAGTTTACACTCAACTGAATAAATTTGACAACAAATAAAATCCTTAAAAGGCAATGCGTCCAATAATATCCACCCTGAATGAGTGGTTGACAATTTCTCGACTTTTTTTAGTATAAACACATGCGATTAGATGCGCTTTAAACAAAAAATTCATTCTAAAGAAAAACATCAAACTAAAAACTTGATTTTTAGTTGATCGATCTAATTGATGATTCAATACCCATAAGGAGCCTCTTAAATGTCTAGTACAACCGCAGTCACCTCTTCATCCTCAAGCAGTGCAACGACCTCTGCATCCTTTGTTCAAAGTTCTGATTCACCGAGTCAAGGTCCTTAATTGCTAGGACTAATCTCGTAAGCGCCCAATTAGTTGAACAAAGAGTTAATGATTGCTCCTCTTCTAGAACGTTAGGAAAAGATGTAAAGATCAGTAGTGAAATAAACAACGGTCCCTTTGCAGCCGGCACACGGGCCAAGTTGCCTCATACCGACAATGTTATTTGGAAGATTCCCGGAAAAGGCGTTTATGTAGGAGACCTCCGCGATGATAAGGCAAATGGCCAGGGCAAATGGACCTCTTTGGATGGGAGCGTGATGCGTGGGACATTTAAAGACTGGGACTGGGAAAGCGGGAGTGCTGCGGTGACCTTGCCTAATAACGATCTATACGATGGGGAGTTTCGCAGCGGAGTGCCTCACGGCAAAGGAAAACGTAATTACACTAATCATGACGTGTTTGAAGGAGAGTTTTTAAACGGGAGTATAGTCGAAGGTAAACATACTTCTGGCAATGAAGAGTATAAGGGGCCGTTTTTAAACGGGAAGCGGCATGGAGCTGGTGATTTGAGTTTCAAGGATTATAATACTAGTCTTTTTGGTGATGTAGAGAAGCCCATTTGGTATTTCCATGGAAGTTTTGTTGAGGGGCAACCGCATGGGTCTTGTTGGGTATTAGCGAGGGTGCCTGGCGTTTCTGGTTATTATGAGTATGAGGGAAGTTTTCGCAACGGAAAAGCGGATCGAGGTGGGTGGACGCTCCAATAATTTGTTTTTAGAGTATTGCAAAAAGGACAGAGATCCTATAGCATTAGAAAAGTTTTGGCTTGAAGAAGTTGAGTTGGCGCATAATATGGGTTTTCGAGAGAAAGAATTGAATACTTTGAACGGTGCGCTCGCCGCAATCCTGCCCCTTCAGGGGCGGGTTAGGCGGGCTGTTTTATGACAACCCTATCATCGCCTGCCTCAGCCCTTGACCTCATGCTGCTCCAGCAGCGCGTGCCGAGCACTCTCCTATTCGTCGGGGGAGAGCAGTACCTCCAGGATTTTGTTACCCGGCTCATGGGCGAGGCCCATGCGAGAAAAATTGCCGCGCACAATCACCCGGATCTCCATATTTACCGTCCCGAGGGGAAAAGCGGAATGCACCCCATGACATCCATTCGTCAGCTGTTGAGCGAAGTCTATATGCCGCCGTTTGAGGGGCCTTGCAAGGTTTTTATCATCTATGATGGCGAGCGGATGCTTCCCTCCAGCAGCAATGCGCTTCTCAAAACCCTCGAAGAGCCGCTGGAAGATACGTTTTTCATTCTCCTCAGCAACGAGCCGGCCAGCCTGCTTCCCACCATCCGCTCCCGCTGCCGCACGCTGCTCTTCACCTCCGATAGAGAGCTGCCGGAAAACCCGATCGTTGCCAAAATCCTCGCGACCGACGACTATGCCGCCCAGCTCCAGCTCTTTTCACAGTTAGAGGAGAGCCTGCAAGGGGAAGAAGATGCATTCATTGATTATGACCCAATTTTGCAGCAGATTCTCGAATATTACAAGCAAGCGCCTCATCCAGAGAAGATTCTTGAGCTCATCGACAAATGCCGTTTTGCCCTAGCGCGCAACACACGGCTTAAAACAGTCCTCGAATATTTCTTTTTGTCTATGCAGGTTTTATAGCTTGACTTTGCGCTTTCTCAAAAGTTCGATTGGAACAACAGCTCGAACATGTTTTTCACAGATGCGCGGCTGGACTTTAACTCAGAAAATCCCTCAGCAACTGCGCAAACAGCTTGGGCACTTCGGCCATCGCTTCAGGCGGCTCCACATAGGCGATGCGCATCTGGGTTTTTCCTGGATTAGGCTGACCCGGATGCGCTGAATAGAAACCGTCCATCGGGGCGACGAGCAAGGTCTTTTCTATGCCTTTTAGAAGCACCTTTCCTTTTTGCGCGCAGTACATCACAAAGTCGTTGGCGTCAAAAGCGGCGCCGCAAAACTTGCGCACGTCCACCACGGTGTAGAGAGAGGCGTCCGGAGAGGAGACGATCAGCTCCGGGATCTCTTTTTTTAGACCTGCTGTTAGAGCATGCGCCATGCGGCTGTAATACATTCTCTGCTGCTGAAACCAGGCGTGCAGCTGTTCTTTAGACTCATGGAGTAGCGCGCCGAAAATATACTGGCCGATGGCATTGGCGCAAAGGTTGGCGGTGTTTTCCGCAACCGCCTGTTCATGGAATTCCTGGTTATCGGTCACAATGGCCCCGATCCGCAGGCCGCAGGCGTTCCAGACCTTCGAGGATGATTCGATGCTGATGCGGCGCCCCGTAATGCCCGGCGCTTCTTTTTCGGTGATTCCCCACACGCTGCTCGCATGCCCGGGGACATAAAACACTTCCCGGTAGGCCTCATCGCTCACAAGCCATAGATTGTGTTTGACGCAGAGCTTGCCCATTTCATTTAAGATCCGTTGGGGAAAAAACTGGCCGGTAGGGTTGTCGTAGGGGATGACGAGGAGTCCCCCTGGACGGGTTTCTTGGATCACTTTTTCCAAAAGCGCAAGGCTGGGCACCGTGAACTTCCCATTGTCTTCTAAAGTGCGGGTGACAGCGACTGTGGGCCGGCCGGTCCGCTCCGCCATCGAGACATAATTGGAATAGGTGGGGTCGATGAGCAGGAGGGGGCGTTCCCTTAAGCCGGCAGGTCCGCAGACTCCCAGGATGACGAGTTCCATGGCCTGGCTGCCTCCATCGGTAATCTGAGCTTGCAAGCCCTCTGAGGAAAAGCCGCTACTACCGATCAAGTGTAAAAAGGCTTGGGTGGTTTCTGCTTCGCCTACCGTTGTGGAGTATTTGACCACGCCATCTCGAAAGGGGCTGTCTGCGGCGTTTAGAGAAAACATCCGTTTGCGCATGGCGGGATGCATGGGAAGGGAGACATTGCCGATGGCCGTGTTGACGGCGATGACAGAATCGGTCCGCTTCATGAACTTAATTTGCGAGAGACGGATGGGGGAGGGGACACGGGTCTGAAAGTGCGCGGAAAGCTTTGGTCTCATAATCCGCACATTATGAGGGTTTCCTCAAAAAGGCAACAGAAACCTTAGGGATCTGAAGGAATTATGCCAGATAAAACGCAAAGACGCAAAGGCGCAAAGACGCAATGAAGAAACTGATATTAATTCGGATGTCTCTCTCTCCTTTGCGACTTTGCGCCTTTGCGCCTTTGCGTTGAATTGTCATACTCCTTCAACCTGAAAACATAGCAAGAAAAGTGATGCGTATAGATATGTTTGCGGCACTGCGTGATGATTACTCAGCTTTCAGTTTTACATACACCCATGTTCCTGCAGACAGGGGATCTCTATCAATGTCCTTGGGAAGGCGTTTATCAAGTGCCATCAATCGCTTACACACTTCCTCGAGTTGCGGGTTGTTCATGTTTGCAACATACACCGGATTTCTGAGGGCTTCAGCAAAATTGTACTCTTCCTCCTTATAAAGAGCGTGGTTTCTTGCTTCCATGGCTACGATCAGATCTTCGATGACAGCGCATAGCTTTTGCAGAGTGGGGGCGGATCTAAAGGGTTCGTAGTCGAGTTTATCTTTCATGAAAATTTGAATGCGTGTTGTCATAGGTATTTCTCTTTTTTTTCGATTTCCCCGATTGTATATAGGATCGGCCGATTTTTTTACATGATTAGTTTGACTTTGCGATAATGAAGAGAGTACCCTATTTGCTTTTGAACGGGGGGTACGAGATGGTTTACTCTATTTCGCGTAGCTTTCAACCTGCCTGGGCGGCTTTGGCGAGCAGAAGCTTCCCAAACATCATCGGAAGAAGTGTGACCCATCTCCAAGCCGGTCCCCATCGGATGAGTGGAGCTCTCTCGCCGGAGCAAGCGGCGAGATTTTCAAGGTTCGCTGCGGAACTCAGCATGGCCTTACAGGAAGAAGTCATACGGCGTGCGGATGCCAGGGAATTTCACGAAGCCATTGAGGCGGCAAAACGGTATGGAAAAGCCATGGACCAAGCCCGCCATAGCTATGGGACGGAAGTGTCACAATGGCGGGGAGCCTATGTCCATACCTATTCTGTTGAGGAGTATCAAAAGACGAAGCGATTTTTAACAGCGAATCGGCTGGCAGGTTTTGCCATTGACGATGATGCAGTAATCTCGCTTTTTAAACATCCTGCGGACAGAAGAAGGGGAGTTGCAGATTTGCTATTGCCGAGGGCCATCCAAGAAGGAGGAAGGCGGCTGGATTGTTTTTCCGGAGTATTGCCCAATATTTATGTGATGCATGATTTCTTTCCTGTCGCTAGGGTGAATTTTAATCGTGAATTTGCTCCCGACGATTGGAATTATGTCCGCGATGGGGAGCCAGATATCATTTTCATGGTCCACAATCCGGAGGCATTTCAAGGTGTTGCTAAAGATAAGGGGCTTCGCGGCGCTTTTATTGGGAAAGAGATCGAGCGCTTGCCCTATTCCACCTATGATGAGGGGGTCGCCGCCTGTAAAAACTTCATCACGCAAAATAGGCCGCAGCAGAGGTTTAGGAAGTGCTGCTCTACAAAGGATTCACTGCCTTGGATTTTGGCTTGGGTGGATCGATACCTCGGGGGATGCATGCACATCACCGCCTCAGATTAACGCAGTTTGCCGGCCCAGCCGAGCTTGGTGCGCAGCGTCGAAAAGTAATCTCTGCGCAGGAAGCTGATCAGTGGAAAGTCTTTTTTACTGCGGGTGATGCGGAAGACCTCGCCTGTTTGGAGCTCGTAATGAGTGAGTCCGTCGGCGCTCACTTCGATGGGATCGTAATCGCTGAGATATTGGATCTGGATCTCCTGGTCTGCTGTGAGCACGATGGGACGGTTAGAAATCGTGTGGGGGCTGATCGGGGTGATCACGATGGCTTCTAAGGACGGACTTAAAATGGGGCCGCCGGCAGCGAGGGAATAGGCGGTCGATCCGTTCGGGGTGGCGACGATGATCCCATCGGCCTCAAAGTTGTTCACATAGACCCCATTGACATGGATCGCGAGCTCGATGAGGCTCGGGTTTTTGCCGCGGTGGAAAACGATGTCGTTTACCGCAAAGCAGCGCTCGCCGCGCGGAGGCTCGCCGCTGAGGACCACGCGCTTGTCGACGATGTAGGCGCCGTTGATTAAGTCCTGCAGGCTGGGGTAGATGTCGGAGATGGGGATGTCGGCCATAAAGCCAAGGTGTCCGAGGTTGATGCCGAGGATCGGGGCGCTTAAGAACTCATACTTGTGGACGAGGCGCAAAATGGTGCCGTCGCCTCCCATGGAAATCATGAATTTGATGTTTTTCAGATCAATCGAGGAGAGGGGAAGGGCGCCGATCTGCGCGGCGTCTTCATCTTCGGCCACCACCGTGGCGCCGTTATTAACCAAAAATTCGCGGACGCCGATGGCGAGGTTGCGGGACTGTCGATTGGTAGTGTTAGGAAAGAGAGCGA
>JABDEH010000051.1 GCA_013287215.1 Chlamydiota bacterium | reverse complement strand
TGCGGCGCATGATCAATGCCGCACAGGACGTAGAGAAGAAGGCCATCGAAGATCCCGACGACGTGTCGAGCGCGCTCGATGAGGCGCAACAAAAGTTTTTTGCGATTAGCCAGGTCGCCAATCCCAACAACGGCATTTTGCTCAAAGACCTCTTATCCGGCGTCAAGGCGCCCTCGCGCATTCCCTATCTAAAAGAACTCCAGGAACGCCAAGAAAAATTTCTCCAGCGCGGGCCCAATGATGCCATGGTCACGGGAATCCCGACCCATTTCATCGATGTAGACAAATTATTCAATGGCCTCAATCCCTCAAACTTGATGATCTTGGCCGCGCGCCCCGCTATGGGAAAAACCGCCCTGGCGCTCAATATCGCAGAAAATGTTTGTTTTAAAAATGGCCTCCCTGTGGGGATTTTCTCTTTGGAAATGACCGCCGATCAACTCCTGCACCGGATGATCTGCTCCCAGTCCGAGGTGGAATCGGACAAGATCAAAACAGGCGCCCTACAAGGGATGGATTATCAAAGAATTGTTTCAACGGTCAGCGCCATGCAGAAGCACACCATGGTCATCGACGATCAGCCCGGCCTCAAAATCACCGACCTGCGGGCGCGGGCCAGACGGATGAAAGAGGCGCACAATATCGCCTTCCTCGTTATCGATTACCTGCAGCTGCTTTCCGGCTCCGGCTACAACCGCAACGTTGAAAATCGGCAAAATGAGATCTCAGAAATCTCCCGCATGCTGAAAAATCTCGCCCGCGAGCTGAACATTCCCGTCCTCTGCCTCTCCCAGCTCTCTCGAAAAGTAGAAGAGCGGCAAGGCCATCGTCCCATGATGAGCGATCTGCGGGAATCGGGATGCCTTGCCGGCGACACCCTCATCACCGATGCCGCGACCGGAAAACAGTGGACGATGCAGACCCTTGCCGAGCGCCCGGTCCAAACCCCGCTCTCCGTAGAGGCCATTGATCCGGCGACCGGGAAGATCGGCGTCTATCCCATGGTCAAAGTGTTCTACTCGGGAGTCAAGCGCGTTTACACGCTGAAAACCCGCTCCGGGAGGAGCATTAAAGCGAGCGCCAATCATCCCTTCTTACAAGCCCAAGGGTGGAAAAACCTCGAGGATTTACGCGTGGGAGACACCATCGCGCTCGGGGTGGCGAGCGCATTGAAGAACCACGAAGAGCGCCTTCTCAGCGGCAGCATCGCCTACTCGGGGGCCTTGCACGAACTCCTAAGAGAATACTATAAATTATTTCAAAGCACGTCCGAGCGGAGGATCGCCTCCGAGGTGTATTGGGATGAAATTACCGAGATCACCCCGCTCCACGAAGAGAAAGTTTACGACGCGACCGTGGAGGGCGTCCATAATTTTATCGCCAATGAAATTTTAGTCCACAACAGCATTGAGCAGGATGCCGACATCGTCATGTTCCTTTTGCGCCGCGAATACTACGATCCCTATGACAAACCTGGTTTGGCCGAGCTGATCGTCGCAAAGAACCGCCACGGCGGGGTGGCAAATATAAATTTAACTTACCGCAAAGAACTGGCCCAATTTGCCAATTATTCCCCCATGATGACCTCGGCGGCCACAGCCGACAACGAAGACGCCTTCTCCGCCTTCTCACCCAAGTAGAGCATTTCTCGACGAGTACATTTCTCTTGCGAGAAATGCACTCGTCGGAAAAGTAAATGATCCCAATCATCCTTTTGGGGCGACGCACGATCGAGTAGAAAAAGCTTCAATTTCACCCCAAGTAAAAGGTGGACTTTTATCCAATGAGCCATTAGGATAGAGCCTTTTAAGCAACTGTTTATCACCGTTTAGTGGGCAACACCAATAATGCGTTGCCCATAAAATTGAGGTGAGCGGGGGCCCCGTTGCGGGGTGCCCGCCTCAACTTGATGAGCAGTTGCCTTTTTAACGAGGTAGCATGTCATCAGTAAAGAAGAAACGGCGCTATAAAATTGCGAAGCATAAACGCAAAAAAACGCAGCCGCCGCGATCGTCATAAAAAGAGCTAAGAACTCTTGAGATTTTAATTTAATGTGGACTTACCCAGAGGACTATGATGTCATCGTCGTAGGGGCGGGGCATGCCGGCTGCGAGGCTGCGCATGCGGCTGCTCGCGCAGGCGCGCGCACGCTGCTGCTCACGATGACACTAGACACCATTGGGAAAATGAGCTGCAATCCCGCTATCGGCGGCACAGCCAAAGGGCACATGGTCCGTGAGATCGACGCCTTGGGCGGCATCATGGGCAAAGTGACGGAAGAGACAGGGATCCAGTTTCGGATGCTGAATGCCTCGAAAGGCCCCGCAGTCTGGTCCCCGCGCGCGCAGGCAGATAAATTTGCTTACGCAAATGCGATGAAACATCGCCTAGAAAAAGTGCCCGGCCTCTTTATCAAGCAGGGCACGACAGAGTCTCTACTCGTGGAAGGAGGGCGCATTCGAGGCGTTCTCACTTTGGAAGGGATTGCCTACCAAGGTAAAACCGTCATCATTTCTTCCGGAACTTTTATGCGCGGGCTGCTGCACATTGGGCAAACCCATTATTCGGGCGGAAGGGCCGGAGACAAACCCTCCGTCGGCCTCTCTCCAAATCTAGAATCCCTAGGATTTATTTTAGGACGGCTCAAGACGGGGACCCCTCCGCGCATCAACCGCCGCAGCATCGACTTCTCAAAAGTCGAGGCGCAGCCGGGAGACCCCGGCGTCCGGTTTTCTTACGATCCTCCCGAGGGGCCCGGACTCCCTCAAGTTCCTTGCCACATCACCTACACCAATCTTGAGACCAAAAAAGTCGTCCTTGACAATCTTCACCGCTCGCCGATGTATTCAGGACAAATCCGGGGGATCGGGCCCAGATACTGCCCCTCCATCGAAGACAAAATGGTCCGCTTTGCAGACAAAGAGCGGCATCAGATTTTCCTCGAGCCCGAAGGATTGACTACCGAAGAAATCTATGTGAACGGGATTTCTTCCTCCCTTCCTTTCGACGTCCAATTTGCCATGCTGCGCACCATTGCCGGATTAGAAAACGCCGAGATCATGCGCCCCGCCTATGCAATCGAATACGACTATGTTAAGAGCGGCCAGCTCTACCCCACCTTGGAGACCAAACAGGTCGAAGGACTTTATTTCGCCGGCCAGATCAATGGAACAACAGGGTACGAAGAAGCCGCGGGACAAGGGATCATCGCGGGTATTAACGCAGCCCTGAAAGTCGCCGGAAAATCTCCCTTCATCCTCAAGCGCTCCGAGGCCTACATCGGCGTGATGATCGATGAGCTCATCGCTAAAGAGCTGGAAGAGCCTTACCGGATGTTCACTTCTAGAGCCGAGCATCGGCTCATGCTGCGCCAAGACAACGCGGACCTTCGCCTGCGCGCCTATGGGTATGAGTTCGGATTAATCGATGAGGAACAATACCGGCGTCTCCAAGAAAAACAAAAGATCATCGATGAGCAGGTGAGGCTCTTTTCAAAAACGTTTAAGCAAGTCAACGGCAAATCGGCCTCCCTCGCGCAGCTCCTCTCGCGGCCCGAGTTCACCTATACGATGCTGCGCGAAGCCTATCCCGAGCACGTTCCCGATTTACATGTCGACACGCATGTCCAAATCGAACTTGAACTCAAATATGCCGGCTACATCCAGCGCCAGGCCGTTGAGATCGCTAAGCTCGACCATGTAGAAAAGATAGCGGTCCCAAAAGATTTTGATTATACAAATGTACAAGGATTGAGCCGCGAGGCCCGCGAAAAACTTACCCGCGTCAGCCCCTTAAACCTGGGACAAGCTTCGAGGATCTCGGGCGTATCCCCTTCGGATATTTCGGTCCTTATGGTAGCATTGAAAGCGTATGGATAACCCCGTCATTCTCCTCATTTCCTCCGATGAAACGAAGATCGCATTCTTCAAGCGCGCCCTCAAAGACTCCTTTTATTTTATCACCGCTCTCGAGGGGACCGCAGGCAAAGAGCTGCTCAAAAATATGCTGGTCGACCTCGTCATCCTCGATGGAAAGTTGAGCGATGTATTTTCTCTTTCGGGAGAAATCCGCAAGATCCCCGGCTGCGCAGAAATCCCCCTACTGCTCCTCACCAACGTCCTGAAAAAAAGTTTCTTGGACCAAGCCTTTACAGCCGGCATCAACGACTTTTTGAACGAGCCCTTAGACGCACAAGAGATCTACCAACGCCTCTCCGTCGTCCTCAAAGCGCGCAGCGTGCAGAAAAAGACCCGCTCCGTTGCCAGCCAGATCAAGACCCCCGCAATCGCCGAGCAGCCCGAACCGATCCACAAAGGCTTTGTCTTTAATGCAACCATGTTCAAAGGCCCAAAACCCCTCACGATACTCATGATTGACGCCGAGGCTTCTCCGCCCGCGCTGGCCGGCCTGCTCAAAAGGAACCTGCGCCAATTAGATACGCTGGTCCCCCAAAAAAAGAATAAATTCCTCATCCTTCTTCCCAAGACCTCCGAACGGGCCGGCATCGCCATTGCCGACACGATCAAAAAAGAGACCGACAAAGCGCTTGAGATCACCCTCGCCATCGGCATCCTCTGTTTTGATGAAAACTTTGAAAAACTTCTCGCCAAAGTCCCCAAAGTGAAATCGCGATGATCCACTGCCTGCAACTTTCCCACTACCCGATATTAAAACAGCTGGAGCTTGAGGAGGCGCTGCTCCGCAGCGATCGCAAGAATTGGTGCCTCATCAACGAGGGATCAACGCCCTCGATCGTCATGGGCATCTCAGGCAAGCCCGACGAACTGATCGACCAAGACAAACTCGCCGAGCGCCCCCTTCCCGTGATTAAGCGCTTTAGCGGCGGAGGCACCGTAATTGTCGATGAGGACACCCTCTTTGTCACTTTCATTTTCCAAAAAGATTTTCATCCCTTTCCCGCCTTTCCAGAGCCGATCATGAAGTGGACAGGAGCCCTCTACCATTCATTTTTCCCTGCGCTCACGCTCCGAGAAAATGACTACGTGATCGGAGACCGCAAGTGCGGCGGCAACGCCCAGTACATCAAAAAAGATCGCTGGCTGCACCACACCTCGTTCCTGTGGAATTTCAAGAGCGCCCATATGGACTATCTGCTCCATCCCAAAAAAACGCCGATCTACCGCAGTGGCCGCTCGCACCAAGATTTTCTCTGCGGACTAGAGGAGCATATTTCTAAGGAAGCGTTTATCACAGGGTTGAAAGAAGCGCTTGAGGGGATCTGTCCATTAATCGATGTACAACTTGAGGAAGCTTTGGCTATTTCCGCTCTTGAGATGCGAAGGAGTACTCAAGTATGTTGAGTTGCAGCAGAATGAGATTTTGTTTGATCGTGTTTCTCGGGTTGGTGTGCGCGGCGCTTTTGGTGATCTGCTTTCCGCAGGCCTATTACTTCGATGATCATATCGAGTATAAAAACTTCCATGTCTATTATGACAAAAAAATTCCGGATCAGATCTATCCGATTTTAGACACCGTCGATGACCTCATCCGAAAATCAGATTTCTACGACCCTGAGCTCAAGTTTAATATTTTCCTGCGCAGCGATGTGCAAAAATACACTACATTTCCGTTTCAATTTCCGGATGATTGTACAGGATGGACCATTCCGCTGATTAAAAATGTGTTTCTGCACAAGGCTGACTGTGTAACGAACACCTCATATAATCACCTGGGGCATGAGCGCACACTGTCCACCATCCTTGCTCACGAACTAACCCATGTACTTGTGGAAAATCAATACTTCTTACAAAGCAGAATGGCCTATTTCGACAAAGAGAATGTGTCACCGTTTGGCGCGCTCTGGAAAGAAGAGGGATACGCGGAATATATTGCTGGCGGTTCGCCGATAAAATTGGAAGAAGGCCTGAAAATATTGAACAATCAAGCCTTACCGGGGTATGCACCCCACGTGGAATATTTTAAATATTGGTTGGCTGTTCGGTATCTCATGGAGAAAAAGCAGATGACTTTCAAGGAGATATTGGATTCAAAGCTCAAACTTGAGGATGTGCTACGGGAAGCTGTTCAACACTTTGAAAAATCAGAAATATAGAGTATAGCCACTCAGGAGGACCTGGGGGCAGGCTTGGCATTTGGGCATTCTGTTGCGCCTTATGACCCCAGGTCCGCCATAGGCACTATTTTAAACAGCCAATTGTCCCACAGCTGTGGGACAATTGTAAGTATTTGATTGTCAGTCTGTTAAGCTGGTTTTCGACCGGCAAAAAGGTAAGTATAACAGGCCTCTAGACTTTTCCTTAATAGCAAGATTTTGATTATGAGCAGCTTGCGCATGTATTTGTTATCATATTTTTTAAAATAGATTGACGTCTTCCTGTCTCATGCGGTAGTTTATGTATCAAAACCTACGCTTTTAGGGGGTTTTGTGTTGGAGAGTGCTATGAAATTTGTTATTCGCTCATTATCGCCGCAGGAAAGCCGCATCGTGCTCACGCTGACAGAAGAAGGGCGGCGAGAGATCTCGCGGGCGGAGATCATCGAACTGCTTGGGGTGAGTCCAAAAGCCGCTGACCGTGTGATCCGTTCGTTGCGTAGAAAAGGCTGGCTGGAACGGGCGGGTTGGGGGAGGTACCTGTTAATTGAAACCAATCAAGGACCTGAGGTTGTGGGGGAGAGCAACCTTCTGGCGCTTGCCAGCCGTATCACTGAGCCCTATTACATCGGTTTCGGTACGGCTGCTACTCATTATGGTCTCACGACCCAGCACCGCAGTGTGATTTGGCTCGTGACTCCTAAGCGTTTGCGTGATCGACAGATCGGGGAGGCTCAAGTCAGGATTGTGAATCCTGTAGCATGCAAGTTTTTCGGCTTCAGTCCGATCGATGTACTTGGGTACAAAATCAATATGTCCGACCTTGAAAAGACAGTGATTGATTGTGTCGATCGCCCTGAATTGGCTGGAGGCGTCGGAGAGGCAGCATACATTTTGGCACGGGCTAGCCGACGTTTCGATTGGGGGCGGATGACCGATTATCTTAAACAAATCAAATCTTTATCCCTCATCCGACGATTCGGCTGGTTTGTGGATTATGTGGGTGCGGAAATACCGCATAATCTACGTGAGGAACTGCTTCGATTAGCTGGTCATGGAAAGAAGACCTTCATTGGTCCCAAAGGAGAATTGCAGGGAGCTCTTGGTTATAACGAAACGTGGCACCTGTTTGTCAATGTGACGGCTAAAGAATTGCACGGCTGCGCTGGACTCGGTCGCCGGCAAACGATCAGGAGGAAACCGTAAAAATGCTCTCAAAACCTCAACTACAACGATTTTCCGCTGAATCTGGCCTGCGCGACATGATGATTGCGGAAAAGGAAGTGATATTGACCTTCTTGCTTCAACTCCTGGCAGAACGCGGAATGCTTAATCGATTCGCATTCAAGGGCGGCACTTGCATACGCAAAATGGTTATTGGCAGTCAGGGACGCTTTTCGACTGATTTGGATTTCACAGCTTTGGAGGAGCACGATCACGAGGCAATCATTCTCGATATGATGGATGCTTTCGCGCAGCCTTATCACGGCATTCAATTTAGCATTCTAGATGACAGTTATTACCTCACACAAGATGGCCTTTCATGGGGAGTCAATCCTACCTATACCCATAGCTGGAATAGCAGTGGTGCAAGTGAGGTAAAGATCCAGATCAGCTGCCGCGAGACTCCCACTCTAGCCCTCGAGCGTCGGCAGCAATGCGAACAGAGCTATTTCAAACTCTTACCATTCGCTCCTGCTGAGATTGAGTGCCTCGCATTGTCCGAGATCATAGCCGAGAAAATTCGCGCCTGCTATCAGCGGAACAAGGCACGCGACATCTACGACCTAGGGATATTTGCTACCAAGCCGCTTGACCACCTGCTCATTCGTCGTCTCGTTGTCCTAAAACTCTGGCAGTCACGCGATACCTTTCGTCCGGAACGACTCATGGAAAAATTCGAAAAGGGAAGAGACTTTGACTGGGACGATCTCAGCCAACTCGTCCGAAGAACCTCAGCAGTTGACCGAGATAAAATCACGGCCGATTGTATGGGAGGCTATCGTTTCCTCATTGACCTGACTGATGAGGAATGGCAGTTGTCCAACGATCCATATCAGCGAGAACACTTGCTTTGGCAAAAAATGCGGACGAACGTTAATGGGCAACAACAGACGGTCAAGGCGCAATAAGAATACTGCAATCACATTGGTTAGAGGAAGCCCTTATACCAATTATCATAAATAACCTGCATTTCGACCGCGCCAAAGCCCCGGGGTTGTCCGATCGTAAGTGGGTCCATATTGACTTAATATTGACCCACTTACGATCGAACAACCGCGGGAGCTTTCGCGTAGGTCCAAATGAAGGTTATTTATGATAATTGGTATTACTTGATCCGGGGACGGGATGCGCAGATTTTGGAATCGGGCTAGTTTACTATTCTAGACACCTCAAAAAAGAAAATGGAATAGCAATGGACCGGCCAAGATCCTAACCAACCTTCCAAGATAAACTCCTCGTTCGGTCGTTTCTTAAACTGACTTTCTAGCTCACCGCTGGCTGACAACTGAATGGAATCTACTTTATCCTTCCAATTCTCTACGACAGGTCGGAAGTCTTCTGGTATAGTTTTAAATATTCCACTCTCTCGCAAATATTTCTTAGATTGTTCATTAGGTTCAAAAAACCATCTTTCGGAAGGGCAGTCGCCGTTACTTATACTTTCGTAATTTGGAGCCCCCGGGAGAACGCTGTGATCAAGCTTGCCTGTAAGTTGTATAAGCGGGCACCCCTCCAAAAAATATGGTTCCTTGGCATTAACCTCCGCTAAGAGGACAAAAAGAATTAACAATATAAATTTTAGCATATCATATCTTTGAATGATGTTTCGTGGGGGAATGGTCTAAGATAGACTTGTTTAGAATGGTGTACTACAACAGCGCGTAGCATCCGACTTTCAGCTAATCTAATTGCTTCTTCACGTGAGATCCACTTTTTTTCAAGATACCCCAGGACTAAAAAGTCGGTGATGCAGTGTTTACGCATTTTGACGCCAACAATTTTTTGAATTGGCATATACTCTTCGCCATCTTCCCAAAGATGCCAGCCTTCATAATTCTCCATTTTTCTGATTAATATGTCGAATTCATCAGGGCTTAGGGATTCAATGGTACGATTCATGTCCAGCTTTGTGGTTTTCTTTAAAAAATCACGATATGCAATGGCTTCTTTAGTGTCGGGTTTGCCATCCTCGACACCAGTATATTTTCTTGGAAATTCATTCAATTTAAGTTTGATAAATCTGGGACCCTTAAGAAGAGCAATCATCGCTATTCGACCGATCTCATAATTCGGGAAAATAGCAAAAGTGTATTCCTTTTCTTTGCCATTTTCATCAATGACCTTATATGAAGCACTACCGATTGCCCCATACTGCCGTGCATGAGGTCCGATGACTAAGTTACCTGGATTATTATGCCGCCACGCCTTTGACCCCTTTAATGATCCTTTTGTTGAATCCTTACGACGAGTCATCTTATTTCCTTCTTTATCATAATAAATAATGGAAAGTCCGTCGCCTTTTTCTGCTTTAATCCATTTGGCATTTTTTGGTGTTTTCATGACCCTGATTTTTCAGTTAAAACAAGTTAAGGAAGCTCTCAGCTTACTGATTTATGCTCTTTTATTCCAGTCTTTTCCAGTTGAGTCAGCAATTCTAATTGAAGACGCAAATATTATATTACAATGACGCGGGGGGATTTCCACCCTATTTTATTTTTGGAATTTGAGAGTGTAGATGGGATTAAACGCAAACGGAACTTGTGAGTAAGGATCAGGGTTGTGTTCCACAAAAAATGAAGTGTTTGCTATTTATTACCGAACGGGTATAATTAGGGTAACCAGGACTCTTTATAAAGAGTTGAAAGGGAGAAAAAAAATGAAAGCAAAAAAGCCACGCTTAGGAAACATCGAGTATACGGAGAGTTCAGGGAATGTATTTGCCGATCTCGGCCTACCTAATTCTGAGGAAGCTATGGCAAAAGCGAAAATTGCCATGAAAATCCATGATGCGATTAAAAAGAAGAAACTGACCCAGGCAAAAGCTGCAAAAATTCTCAAGATCAGCCAGCCAAAAATTTCGCTCCTCCTGCGCGGATATTTAGTAGATTTTTCATTGGAAAGACTCTTGCGCTTTTTAAACGATCTTGGACAAAACGTCTACATTTCAATCAGCCCTGCCTCCCATGGGCGTGGGAGTACATGGGTTGGGGATTCGCCTTCAAACGCGAGAATGGTCGCTTTGGGCAGATAGGTTTAATTATGCGTCCGGAGGACTGCTCAAGTTTT
>JABDEH010000050.1:10061-10657 GCA_013287215.1 Chlamydiota bacterium | reverse complement strand
CCTCCGCCCGCATCCCCTTGAGGGAACAGAGCGTCGCCTCGTTTTACGGCAGCTTTATTTGGTGGCAGGCAGTCCAAGATGATATGGATGTGGCCGTTAAAGCCTCCAGCGCAGCCGCGAACAGCGCCGGCGGCACGAGCTGGACGGGCGGGAAAGTTGTCGAAATGCAAACCCATTTCCGGCCCGGCTTCAAACTCGGAGTCACCTACGCCTTTCCCTATGACAACTGGGAGTGGTTTATGGATTATACCACGCTCCACATGTCCGACCATGTGGAAGCAGAGAAGAATGCGCAAGGGTTTCTGCTCGCGAGCTGGATTTCTCCAATTTTATTTGGGAGTAATGCAGCAAACAGCTTAGCGGCCCATTGGCGGCTCGAATCCGATTTTGTCAATGTGGAGGTGGCGCGCCGCTTTTATGCCGGGCAAAAGCTGGTACTTCGGCCCCATATCGGCGTTGCCGGGGCTTTTATCGACCAAAGATTTCGAGGGAATTTCGCGCTGGTCAACGGGATCCAGGTCCGCGCTAAACATGAGAGCGACGGCAGAGCGGTCGGCCCCCGTTTTGGGATCGATGCCCATTGGTATTTGGCCCCT
>JABDEH010000050.1:0-10051 GCA_013287215.1 Chlamydiota bacterium | reverse complement strand
CAAAAGATCTTTCTCAAAGAGCAGTGGAATACGTTCCTTTGGGAAAAGACCTTCTACTATGCGCTCCATCCCTTGCTTTTACATGGTGGGCAAGATCGGCGCCGATATGCTCTATGAGAGGTTTGAGCTGAAAATGTGGCAGCGGGGCACTAATAGCCCGTCGATCACTGCCCATTCCTCGAACAGCATCAATACATTCAGGCCGGAAATGGACCTCTATTTTGGATTCGCATGGGAAGCTTACTTTGCAGAGGACGAAGTTGGCTTTTCTCTGGAGGGCGGTTATGACGCCCAAGTGTGGTGGAACCAAAATATGATGCGCTGGTATAACGATGCTTCCTGGGTAGCGCATCCGACCGGCAATCTATATTTGCAAGGATTTACCATCACCGCAAAGATGGACTTTTAACGCACGACTTTACCCACGGTAAAGTGATAGACGAAACAGTTGTCTTGATGTTCGAGTTCTTTTTCCAGAGGAAGGTCGCGCTTGAAGCGGGATGCCAATTCTTGGGGAATCGTGCGGCGCGACATGAATTGGCGGATCGAAAAACGGGCTCCCGGCTTGGCCGTGCGGCAGAGTTCTTTCAGCAATACCACAAAGTCTGCGTCGCTGATGTAAGAGGCGACATCCGATAGAGAAAAGCAGTCAATGCTCTCTGTCGGAGCCTGCTTTAAGTAACTCACCAGGTCGATGGTCTGTGTGGTCAACCGAGAAAGGCGCGGCCGGATCGCCTCTGCTCCGCCTTCTGTCAAATAAGGGGGAAAAGCTGCAGGGTCCACTGCTCCTTTTAGAATAAGCGAAAGAAAATAGTTGTCTTTGGCGAGAAAGTGCTCGAGGTGGGAGTTCATCCGCTGCCGCACATAAATGCCGGGATGGATCTCTGGATCGACGTAGGCATAGAGCCCCGGATCTTTGATGACGAAGCGGGTCAGCTTGGGATGGAGCGCATAGTAGAAGGTCTTTTCCCAAAGGAACGTATTCCACTGCTCTTTGAGAAAGATCTTTTGATCTTCTACGGAATCAAACTTAAAGAGCTGCTCAATTTTTGACCCTCGGGTCACCGAGAGGATTTTCGCTAAGCTATTGCAGAGCCTTTCGGTCGTCCCTTGATAGAGGATCCCTTTGCGGATCATCCCTGATGAAAAAGGGGTAGGGAGCCCGATCCGAAGGAGGAGCTCTTCGCGGTGTTTGCAAGGGGTGGCGCCCAAAAAAGCGAGATAGTCTTCAAAAGATAAAGAATCTAGAGCGGCTTTTTTTAATTCTAGCAGGGCATTTTGCAGGGGGTTTGCGTCGACGCTGATAAGTCGGCGGCATTCGGAGAGGAGCAGGTGGAGCGGGCGGTCGCCGCTCGCTGTGACGCAGAGGACTGTGTCCTGCGGTTGGATTTTGAGGGCTTGCGCCTCTGTTTTCCAATCTTCGTTTCCGAAGCTGTAGCTCAATCGCGAATAAAATGACGCCAAATCTTTTTCTCCTGTAAAATAAGATCCAGAGCATTGTCGCGATAGGGGGCCTAAGCAAACAACAAGACTCAAATATTTTCTATAGTGGATTTTATTTTGTTAGGCAAGAAAAAGAATTAATTTATCCAAAAAGTGTGCGTTTAATACACACTTTTGGATAAATCTAATTATGGAAGCATTGGATGTTTAACGGTCGAGAGCCTTGAGGTCGAGTCCGTTGAGTTCTTTGTAGAATTTGCCGCCTATTGTTGAGGCAGTGGCCACAGAGGAGCAGAATAGGGCTGTCACGGGGGAGAGTGCCGCACCAAAGGCCGCAAAGGACTGGAGTGTAAAGATGGACGTGTTAAAGGCCAGGTTGATCCAAGCGTGTGTCTTCTTCTTAGCATCTCGCTCCGTTTCAGGAACAGCTTGCCCGGTAGTTTGGTCCATTGCAGCAGGTCTAGAGATCTTCTCGACGTCGTCGACCATGCCCCATCCAAACTGGATCATGCCGAAGCGGCTTGCCATGAGTTTGAGAGGGCTTGTCTCCCACATCGCGACGCCTTTTTTGGCAAGCAGCGCAGCGCAATTGAGCACATTGGCTGCAGCGCGGGAGACCTTCCCACACATTTCGCCGATACTAAAAAATTCGGGGAATTCCCATTTTAAAATTTGACTTGCTACATTAGCGACCCTGTCGTAAGCGTCATAGGCCTTCGTGTAAATTTCTATGAACCCAAGATAGGAGCCTGCATCTGAAGCGAGGTTTTCGACGTTACTGGAAATCCGGGATTCATACCCGTTGAAGTGAGCGAGACTGCAAGCAGTTTTGATCGCTCCAAACAACCCGTCTTTAGCGCCCGATACCGTGCTTAGGTAGTTATACGCTACGTTGGCTACGTTTCTTTTTGCCAAGGTTTCTTCTGCTTGAGTTCTTTCTAAGATTCTTCGTGCTTCTGCTGCATCTACTAAGGGTGCAATTGACATGGATGGCCTCTAGGGTTAATGATTGAAGGAAAAGGATCGTCTAAAACCGAGTTTTTGTAAAGGAAAAAAGGGCCGGCCGGGGCCAAGCCCTAAATTGTCGCCTCAGCTAGTAACTTGAGCTTGAGTAGTTGGGGTTTGCAACCCATTCATCTTTTCATAAAATTCTCTTGTAATCGAGGCCCCCAGCGATATCGTTGAGCAGCTGAGGATGCCAACGGGGGAAAGGGCCCAGCCAAAGGCAACCAGCGCGAAAATGGAGGTGTCAAAAGTCAGCCTGATGAAAGAGAGGATCTTTTCTTTGCTGTCCCGCTCCGTACCTGTACTCGCTCGGGCGAGGATGCGAGTATCTTTGAAGATCTCCCATCCAAACAGCACGGTATTGGCGTGGTCGCCCCAAGCCGCCAGGAGTTTGGAATCCCATAGCGCGACTCCTTTGACGGCTAAAAATTCTCCGCATTTGAACAGAGTTGCGGCAAAATCGGAAATTTTAGCGGCAAGTTCGCAGACAAGTTCGCAGAACTGCTCGGAGGTCTGTTCCTCGGCAAATCGCAAAATGTGTTTGACGGCCTCATAAAGTCTAGGGAAAATTTGAGAGCAATCGACAGCGGTGTAGGCATCGTCGGTAAGCTTTCGGAGATTTTCCGCAGCGGGCGATTGGTTGCCATTGTGCTGGGCGATCTCGATCGCTGTTCGGATCGGTTTCAGGAGCATGTTTTGAATGCCGTAGGGAGTTTGGCAGTAATTGTAGGTGATGTTGAGCATTTGAGTAGCAGTAGTTGACATGTCGACCTCGAAAGTTGCTTTAAAAATTTTTACAAAGAATGAGGCCCGCAAGGCGGGCCCCTATTCTTAAGTTCAGATCAGAGCGTTGCAGGCGCTGAATCCGCGAGCAGTGTACCAGGCACCGGACTAATTGTCTCGGCTGTTGTTTGCGATAAAACTTTGTCTACATCATGCGGCCAAAGGTAGTTAATTGCAGACCCCATGGATGAAAGTGGAGCCCCTTTCAGTTTTACCGAGATGAGGCGGCTTTCCTCCACGGTCAGTTTGTCCATGAGCTCCTCCATTAACGTTGCAAAGTTTTTAGGGAAAACCCGATGTCTTTTGAGCCGACTATTTTGCTCTCTACAAACCTGCTGAGCCTTTTCTAAGGTTTCAATGCATTCCGGTTTAAGACGTTTTAACGTTTCTAGGTCCTGAGCATCGATCGGAGGACGTTCTGTGTACGCAAAGGCCTGATTGAGTTGCTCAAAAAGTTCTGCGGTCATTTTTTGCGCTTCTTTGAACTTTGGTCTATTGGGAGCCTCTTCTTTGATTGCTAGATCCACTTCCGCCGATATTATGGGTTGAGCATCGGCATCTTGAAAAATCATTAATTGCGCCTTATCAACTACTCTGACTTTAGCCATTTGCTCGATGGCGCCAATCATGCTCGCGCGCTTAGCCAGTGAGTTATTGATCGCCTTCTCATAAACATCTGTCGCAGATTCTGCGACGACTGCATCTGCGTTTGGAACGGCTTTCTTTTGAACCCCGCTGCTGAACCATCCTTTGGCTTCAGGGCTTAGCTTATCGACCGCGTCGTACATGTCTACGAGAGAGTTAAAATGATTGGCGGCTGCCTGCTGCAGCTTCACCGCTTCATTGGCAAGAGGAAGGTCCAGACGCGCGATCGTCTCAACCGTGACTCTTGAAAGCAGAGGGCGGTTTGCAAATTTGATCCCTTCTTTCAGTATTATTTTGAAATTGACGGCATCGGTTTTTAGCGCGAGGGCCTGTGCTTTTGCGGCTTCATCATCCTTCGCGGCCTCAGGTTGTGCAAAACGGGTGTTGTAGTCCGCATTCAATAGTGCATAAACATCTGCAATCGATTTGTTGCTTGTGTCTAGTTTGTTCATAAAATCCTCCCTTCCGTTCAATTCGGTAAGTTGACCTTTTCCATCTCCGCCCTCAGTCGTTCCCAGGCAACGGAGGTCGGGACAGAACTTAAGCCGGAGCGCTCCAGCAGCGTCAACTTAATTTTAAGTTTACAGGGGGTAGGGAATATTTTAAAGATAATTTAAAGAATTCATTAACCTTTGATGACGAGATGCGGGCGCAGGCGGGCGACTTTATCTGCGAGCCTTGCCTCAGAAACGGCCTCTACGACACTATCGACGTCCTTATAGGCATCGGGCATCTCTTCGGCAATGGTCCGGTAGGAAGAGGCCATCACCTGCACTCCTTGGGCCGCCATGTGCTTTTTGATGTCTTTGTCTTTCCAGGCCTTCATCGACTGGATGCGGCTCTGCGCCCTTCCGGCCCCGTGGCAGCAGCTGCAAAATGTAAGCGGATTTCCGAGGCCTGCAAGGAGGTAGCTGGCGCGCCCCATGTCTCCGGGGACGAGCACGGGCTGGCCTGTTTTTCTGAAAATAGGGGCGAGCTCCTCGGCTCCCGGCCCGTAAGCGCGCGTGGCCCCTTTCCGGTGGACGCAGAGATTTTTGCCTCGGTGGACCTCAAATTTAGCGATGTTGTGGCACACGTCATAAAGGAGGCGGATCTTTTCCGGATAGATGTGGAGCACTTCCTGAAACGCGGCCCGCACCCTATGCAAAATCTGCTGCCGGTTATTGAACGCATAATTTGCGGCAGCGGACATCGCGGCAAAGTACTGCTTTCCCTCAGGGCTCTGCAAGGGAGCTGCGACTAGCTGCCGGTCGGGAAGTCCTTCGGCAAACCCTTTGGCGATGAACGCATCCAGGGTGTCCTGGCAGACCTGATGCCCAAACCCTCTTGAGCCGGAGTGGATGAGAATGTAGGTGAGTCCTTCGTGCACGTCCCACGCCGCGGCGATTTCCGGTAGAAAGATTTTTTGCACCTCGCCAATCTCGACAAAATGGTTGCCCGAGCCGATGGAGCCGAGTTGGTCTCTGCCTCTTAGGATAGCATCGGATGAAACTGCCTGCCAATCGGCGCCTTCAATCTTCCCGCGGCTCTCCATATGCTCAAGGTCCTCTGCAAATCCAAAACCTTGCTCAACCGACCACTCCGCTCCTTGGTTCAGCAGCTTTTTGTAATCTTGTTCCTGCAGCGTCCTTCCCCGATGTCCTTTGCCCACACCGGAAGGGACCAGCTCAAAGATCCTGGCTAGCAGGGCTGTTTTGATTTTTTCTGTCAGCTCTGCAAACCGGACCGGCGCAAGCGCCAAGCGCACCCCGCAATTGATATCGTAGCCAACGCCCCCGGGGCTGATCACCCCAGTTTCCGCATCCATCGCAGCTACACCTCCGATCGGAAAGCCGTAGCCCCAGTGGATGTCGGGCATCGCAATGCTGTAACCGACGATCCCCGGAAGATAGGCCACATTCCGCACCTGCTCTAAAGGTTTTTCGATGGCGGGGTCATTGAGGAGCGCTTCGTTAGCAATGATGAGACCGGGAACGCGCATTCCCTTTTCTTTGGCAAGTTCATAGGCGGCCGGAGCGATTTTCTTGAGGTTGTCAGACATCGACGATCATCTCCCAGTGCAGCAGGCTCTCTTTTTGCAATATTTCCCCATGAAAGCTCACGGCTTTGAAGGGACAGCCAACCTCTCGATCGGCAATTGAAATCCCTTGGTTCAACGCCGTGATCAGCGCGTCCAAAGTTTTTGGAATCGTCTTCGAAAAGTAGGGTAAGAATTGAGGGAACTTAAAACTTAAAGCGGTTTGCGCGTGTGCGAAAAGGGCGTTTAAATCTTCTCCTCGAATGACAAAGGCAATATCGGCCGTATGTTCCAGCTCCTCAAAAGGCAGAATGAGCGGATAGGTCCAAAGAGGCTCGTAGTTTAATTGTCCGGTACTTTCGTAAAGATGGATCGCGCGGATGAGCAGGGGGAACTCTTGAAAGCCCGCTTGCCACTCTGCTTTGTCGAAGGGGCTGCGCGCAACGGTGACGTGAGGAAGGAACGCTCTTGTGTCTTTCAGCGAGAGCCACGTTTGTAGCGCTGCATACAACGATGTTAAATCCCCATGGAACCACTCGACATGATAAGCGGCGGCCCTGGGATGCTCTTCCGGGATGAAGAGGAGCCGATCGCACTTGCCGACAGGGCCGATGGAAAAAGTGGGTCTGGGAAAATGTAGCAGGAGCGGTTGCAGGGCGTCGAAAGAGGCGGTCCCTAGAAAGGCTAAGGTGAGGTGGCGCTGGCCCTCAGCGATCATGCGGCCGCGAGGCGTATGAGGCCACGGCGCACAAACCTCCGCTCCAAAAAACATCCGTTTACTTCTTAACACCGAAGCCAAGGAATAGAGAAATCACCCCGATCACCAAGTGGAGCCAGCTGTTGGCCGGACTGTTGGCGATGAGGCCTAAAATGTTATTATCCCCATACAAGAAACCGACGATCGCCACAATCACCCAAACAATCCCGAAAATGGCAAAAAAGAGCTTTGCCGCATAAGTGCTTGTAAGTCCCGTCCAAACAGCGATCAATCCAGTGGCAATATGGACGATATTGTGCGCTGTATTTGTTTTGAACATTCCGTAGATCATATCGTTTGTTGTGATGGACGGCAAAAAGCCAATGATCCCAAAACCGATCAGTGCGAGACCTATGAGCACAGCCAAAAACCTAAGCATAACTACCTCCTCTCATAAGTCTCACACATAATCGTTTAGAATAATATAGATCAAGAATATAAGAGTTTAGGAAAAAATAAATGTCCACTGCCGCCATATGCGAAGCAGTGGACATTTAGCAAGAACTTTTTTATGTCTGCGCGGAGGCAGCGCTCTTGGTTTTGAGTTTCTCAATTTCAGCACTTTGTGTAACTTCCGTACGTTTTAGATCTGCAAGTTTGTCGAGCAGGCCCGTTTTTTTGCTTTTTGGATCTCCATTAAGGACAGACGTTGCGGTCTTTATAACTTGCACTAATTCCTCATAATTTTTAACAGCCTCAATCATCAATGCATGGTCATTGGCAGTGAGAGATTCTGATCCTTTTTTTGTAAGAACATCCAAAGCCGTGTTAATCGTGCTAATTTCTGCCTTAGCGTCCGTGATTTTCTTCTGCTCTCTTTTGATTGAGCTCTCAGTAGTTTTGATGGTGCGTGTTGTAGTCAAAAGTGCTTTATTGAGCTGATCTTGTTTTGTTTCCTGAGTCGCCGCGGCCGCTACAGCTTGAGGCTGCGATGTCTGCGGATCATTCGAACTTGCAGCGTCTAATAGAGCGATGCGTGCTGTGGCGAGAGTGATAAAGCGGCGGGCTAGGGCAATACACGCATTTGTGGAAATGGCTTTGCGCTCGTCTGCCGATTTTTCGGGATAAACCTTTTCAAGTATACTGAGTTGACAGGCTTGAAGAGCCACTATATTCTTTGCAAACCCTAAGCTTCCTTCGCGAGTCGGATTGTAAGCGCGGATCTTTTCATCGAGTTGGGTAAGGCTTTTTAAGTAGTTTTCGACAGTCGTGTTGGCGTCTCTCAGTTGGCTGCCTTCGCCGCGTTTTTTCACCAACCAGATCATCTTTTCATTGGGGCTTTGCTTTGCTTTCTCTGCAGCTGATAGGTCTGGGACTAGAATGGGGAGCCCGTATTCGGCCACTCTCTTGTTTTCAGCCGCCGTTAAGGACTCATTGAATACTACCTGGGGCTGTTCCGCAGTGACTTGGGCCGGGGCAGCTGATACCCTTGGAGCGGAGGAAGAAGAAGCAGTAACTGGGATAGAATAATTTGCCGGCATTGAATTGGATGTTTCAGGATCGACAAGTTTTGGAAGTTTTCCGCCGAATAAAGGATGCAGAGGCCGCGTTGCAGGAGCCGATGAAGTTGCGGGGGTAGAAGTTTGGACTGAAGCAAGCGGCAGTTTTGGGGTCGCCGGAGACACAGGAATCGGTGCAGATACAGGAGTAGCGACAACGGGTTGTTGCTGTGGGATTGGCGCGTTGCTGGGAGCCTCTGAAGGTGCGCTTGGAGCGTAGGAAGCAGGCTGTTGTGTTAGCGGCAGTGGAAGCGGTGCAGATACGGGAGCAGCGGGAAGCGTGCTGATTGTGGGGGCCAAAGAAAGAGGTCCCAATGGAACATGGGGATTAAAATTTGGCGGTACGTAACAAGGGGAGGGGTATGTGATTGCAGGGTTTCGGACATAAACGCTACGTGCAGGGTGTGTGGGTAGATTTAAGGCGGCTGGCAGCGGGGCAGAGACAGGCGCTTGCGGTGCAGGGTTGGATGCTCCGAAGATAGTTACCCTGGGGAGGTTAGAATCTGCAAAAGGATCGGTGGGTGAAAGCGGAGCAGCTTGGGCGTTTGAGTTTGCTGTTCTCTTGTGGAAAATAGATGTTACGAAGGACGCAATGCTCCTAGAGTATGATCTTGGCTCAGCATCAATTTTCACCTTTTCATTGGCAGGGTTTTCAGAATGGGGAAGGTTGTTTTCTTTGAGAGCGGCTCGTATCATCCTTTGGGCAGGGGCATCCTCGCCTGTGTCTAACATTGCAAGGGTGCGAAGATATAACTGCTCAGTGGAAGCTGAACGTTTGATGGGAGGATTATAGCAAGGGTCGTATCCCTGGCCAACAACTGTAGGCTTTTTTATAAACGACATATAATCTCCCGTTTTATTTGTTTATCGGAGTGTTTACAGTCCTCAAGTCCGGATACAGGGAATGCGACTCATCATCTGAGGCAATGGACTGCTCTAAAGGTGGATACAGGGTTTGCGACCCTTGAGGAAGAGTGTCGTCGTCCCACGGAAATGTAATATGAGCCTGATAAGCGGCGTAATTTGAAGTGCTTACAGGCGCGCTCGCAGCGGATGAAGAGGTCAAAGCTGCAGAGGGCTGTATTTCCTTTATTGGATCCGTTGCCTTTGGCAATACGGTTGTTGCGGCATCGGCTGGGTTGAGGGAGTGAGACGCCGGGGCTGAGCTAGAGGAGGCAGCTGGGGCGGGTGAGCTAGAGGAGGCAGCTGGGGCGGGTTGGGCCGTTACATGAGGCGCGCGTTTGTAAAAACCGGGGATAAAAGAGGTGATGTAGCTTGAGATTTTCCAAGCAGAGGATTTAGGCGATTGTCTCTCGGGAATAGCGGGCAAAGAAGGATATTCTATTTTTTCTTGCTCGCGAGTTTCTGTACTCGTAGGTATGAGAGTAGTTTCCATGTCTTGTTGCGATGCGATAGGTGCTGATGGTGGAGAAGGCAACAGGGGAGCTAAGGCTCCTGATAGAGGATGCGTGTAATCATCGATGATACTGGTTGTTAAAATTCCCTGCGGTGCGCTTTCTTGGGATGTTTGTAAAAGGGCCATTTGCCTTTGAAATAAAGCTTCAGAGGAGGGGGTGCGTTGTATTGGAGGGTTATAGCAGCAGTCGTTTGCTTCAGCAGACGCAAGGTCGCTGATAAATAATGATTTATTTACAGTAGACATATAACTTCCTATTTTAATTGTTTTTATATTGTATTTGTAGCCAGACAACATTATACCAGCATTAGTAATGATTGTCTATTCGCAATGATTATTTAATCGAATTAGGCCAAAATCATCAAATTTTCTCTACAAAGCGAGGTTTTGCCATTGCATCTAAATTTTTTCTTACTAGGGAAACCGAGGCGTAAACAACAATTTTTAAGAAAAATGATTGCATCAAAAGGTTGATATTTTGTATG
>JABDEH010000049.1 GCA_013287215.1 Chlamydiota bacterium | reverse complement strand
TGCCACAGAGTATTTTTTCAGGAAGGTATAGAAGCGCATGTCGATCTGCTGCACGATAAAAAATGTGGCGAACGAGGCGAGGAGGAGGCGTGGCGTGGGCGATAGAACTGTAAAGAATGCGGTTTGCGTGAGGTCTTCGGGGCTGGGGGTATACAAGAGATGGATTTGTCCCATCACGCCAAAAAAGATCATGCTGCAAAAGCAGATGAGCGCGGCTTTTCGGGCGCTGTCCTTGCCGAAAAATTCTTGTACGAGGTTGAGACCGGCGATGCTGCCGATCGCAAACACATCGCTGCATGTCACGGTGAAACCGAGGAATGTCATTTGTTTGATCACAAAGAGGTTTGCAAGGACGGCTTGGAGCGCGACCCAGGCGGTGAGGGCCTCTTTGCCCAGCCGGAGCGCCCCTAGGGCAAAGCCAATGACGAGCGCGACATGGAGTAGAAATATGCATTCATTCATCCCAAACAGTATAGAGAATTTTCTCTAATAGATCAACGTCTGATGGGGTTAATGAGGGATGAGGAGATCTGGTTGTCAAATTAAATTTTGAAGATCGGGCGCGGGCACGGAAGGCTCCTAATCTTGTGTTTTCACAAAAATAGCATCTTTTTGTGAAATTCGGGCCGGCGATCGCTTTCACCGCCGGATGAAGGTGGGTTCATAGGGGATGTGTTTCGAGGTGTTTTGAACTTGGTAGAGGGGCGCGATGTCGAGTTTGAGGCCGGCCTTGTATTTTTCGAGGAGTTGCGCAGGGGAATAGTTGTGGAGGGCGCGGTTGCTCGAGGGGTTCACGAGGTTTAAAGGGATGCCCACGACTTTGGAGTCCTCATAGAATAGGCCGATCTTTTTCAGCTTGGCCCGCTTGTCCCAAAGGTCCTCAAAGGTGTTTGGATTGTGGAAGGGCATTTTGAAGAGGTCCTTGCGGATCTCCTCTTTGCGATAGAGGACCATGTCCAGGCTGTTGGGATATTTCCAGTCGACCTCTCCCTGCTTGAACTGCCAGGCTAACACGCCCTCGAGACGGACAAGAGGAGGGAGCGGTTGATCGCAGCTTCTCATGTAGCTCTCCTTGAGATGGGTACTGTGGCTAAAATAGAAACCGTAGGCTTGCGCGGCTTCCAGTGAGCGGATGGAGGCGCTGAGGTCGATGAAATCTTTCACGATCATGTCGTCGACGGCAAAGAGGATATAGGGGCTTTTGGTTTCATAGACGGCTTGCAGGACGAGGGGTTTGAAATCTTCCTGAGGGCGGTCTGATTGGGCGAGGAAGCGCACATGGGGAAAGGCGGCATGGACAGTGCCATAGGCTGTTTGAAATTCCAAAGAGCTTGTCCGGTAGATCACGGTGATCGAGTCTAGAGGGGAGACATATTTTTCCAGCGATTCTAAAAGCGCATGGAGCTGCAAGGGGCGGTCATAGGAAAAAACCACAAGATCTGCAGCGTCGCTAGATAATGTTGTAGAGGGAAGCCCTGAGAGAGGTGAGTAGTGTGGGAGTTTTTTGATGCAGTCTGCGCACGCCCTTTGCAGGGAGCCATTTTTTTTATGATCATTGAGGGGATTGGAGCGGTTGTAAAGATAGAGGATATCCTTAATGAAGCGGCTGTGCGTCCCGGCCATTTCGAGGAGGGGATAGGTGCTGGCGAGGTCTGCGGCCATAGGGAAAAACTTTCCTTCATAGAGAAGATCGGAGAGGCGGATCTTTTTGAACAGGGAGGCGTAAAAGGTGCGGAGATGAGAGGCGCTCCATTCTGCAGAGCGGAAGGCGCCGCTCGCGATCACTTTTTGGGGGAGTTCTTTGCAGATGAGAGGCTCCTGCTTAAAGGATGGATAGTCTAGGTAGTTGCCATAGGTCATCCACACCTCGGGATCGGCATAGACCTTATTGAGGGTTTTCAGCACATTTTCATGCGCCAAAAAATCATCTCCGTCGAGGATAAGCACGATCTCATCATCTCTGCAGCAATGGACTGCTCGGTAGAGGTTGGCCAGCGCCCCTTGGTTGGAAGTGTTGCGCTGCAGGATAAAGCGCGGGGCCAGAGGGGATTCTGAAATGAGGGCGTCCACCTTTGCAAAGGTGTCGTCCGTAGAGCAATCGTCGATATAGATGACGCGGTAATTGGTGTAGTTTTGATCGAGCACCGAGGAGATGTTTTTTTTACAGTAGGCGCTGTTGTTATAGGAGGGGACCACGATGGCAAAAGGCTTTTCAAGAGAGCAGGAAAACTTCTTTTTTTCCTCATTTTTTTGGTAAAAACAAAAAACGAGCCCTATCAGGAGAAGTGGAGCGAACAGTATACCTTTTTTCATAGAGAAAATCCTCTTTTGTAAAGGCCGATTATCCCTTTTGTCCGACTTATCGTCAAAATGCAATTTTAACTCCTTGACTCTGAGTAGGTTGTGGAGAAATTTTATTTTTTATCTTTTCTTAATATACCCTTAACATTTATCATTTAATTTCTTTAAAGAATTAAAGAGAAAGTCAGGCGGCGGAAAGCCTGGCGGAAAGTTAACAAATTTTTCAACAACCTTAAGGAGGTTTTCTATGACAGCACCAACAACAGTACAAGCAACAGATCCAGCAGCCGCAGCAGCAGCCGCATTAGCAGCAGCCGCCGCCGCAATACCAGCAGCCGGTACACCCGCAGCACCCACTGGAGTGGCCGCAAACACAGCGAGTTCAGTTGCTACTGCGCCAGCCCCAACACAAGCGCCAGCAGGTGCTCCAGCTCCAGCTCCAGTAGCGAACGCACCAGTTGCGAACGCACCGGTTGCTAATGCACCGGTTGCTAACGCACCAGTTGCTAACGCACCAGTTGCTAACGCACCAGTTGCTAATGCACCAGTCACAACCACAACACCACCTGTTACTGAGGGTTGGTGCTCTACAACTTGGACAAGCATCAAAGGTTCTTGTTCAAGAGGATGGGACCGCTTTACAACTTTCCTCAAGAGCTTTTTGGCGCTCGTCACTTTCGGTTGGTTAGGAACAGATGCGGCACCTGCTGCTTCTACGAACCAAACACCAACAGCAACTCCATAAGCAGGACGTTGTATTGATTGCTTTAGCTACGCAGGTTTCCTGCGTAGCTTTTTTTGGTCCTAAACTATCAAGGAAATATTTTTATGAGCATACCCAGAACATCAACTAATCAGACTCATAATATCAATTTGGTCCCTCCGCCGCCAGGCACTCGGACAACGATCATGCTAGAACACAATATTGGCGCGCGTGGAGTCCAGGTTACCACTGAAAGTACGATCATTTCAGAAGCCCCTCCTGAAGATACAGGTATTTTTGGTTGCATCATTGGATATTTCACAGGCACATGGGCAGCAATTTGCGATTGGTTTCTCTACGTCTTTCACTTTTTTTTCCCTCCATCGCCGCTCTCTGCCATTACCCAGGTAGCGCTCAATATGCAGGGCAGTATGGAACGCTCTCAGCGGGACCAACGAGACTGGATGGTCCGGCAAGCTGAGCAGAATCAGCGAGCGCTCGAACAAATCATCGCTCGCGGTGTTCCGCGGCCAGCTGATCCTCCTGTTGCCCCTGCGGCAGCAGCGGTTGTCGCTCCAGCTGCAGCGGTACGGCCGATCACAGTTCCGGTAGAGGCTCCGGCCGCCGCCAGAGCTTCTGCAGCGGCTTCTCCATCAGCTGTGGCCCCGATCAATTCCCCTGCGGCAGCGGTTGTCGCGGCTTCTTCGGCAACGCCTTCTAGGAGTGCGGCGCCCTCTTTAGCAGCTACGCCCCTAGCAGCTACGCCCCCCAGGATGCTTTCGGCAATGATGAGTCCTAGGTCGCCCAGCGCAGTGAGTTCTTCAACTTCCAATCCAAGTTCAGCAAGTCTTGAGTTGGCGGCTGACCAAAATCGGCGGTTGATCTTGGTCCTGAATACTCTTTTGGGATTGAGACAGCGTATGTCGGGTACGGTGGAGGAGGCAGTGAAAAGGGACTATGAGGACACTTTGAAGTACACGATCGCGCTTTTGGAGAGACTCTCGCTCCACTCAGAATATTCTCAAGAGGGCTCGAAAGAGGCCCATACTTCTATTCATGATGAAGCAGCTGACCCTAGTGGTGTTTTATTTATCAACGGTGTGGAAGCCCATACTCGCGGTTTGGTGAGTAAGTTAATCCCTTTCACAGGTATAACTGACACGAACTCCAACATTTAAACACAGTAGAAAACTAGAGAACAAGGAACACCCACCCTCTCATCGAGAGGGTGTTTTTTTGTCATATTATTTCTTTTTGGGTTTCTTGGAGGCGAGAGAAAGGTTGGTCCCCTCGGTATCGTCAATCCAAATGGGAGAGGTCCAGCCGATGTGTCCATCTTCTTGGACGACTCGCAGATAATAGTACACAAAAGGAGGTTTCTCTTCGCCGCCGGGCAGCAGGAGCTTGGAGAGCTCCTGAGTGTCGTCATGAGCAAAGTCGATGAAATAGGTTTTGGGATGGAACGTGTGGATCACGGTCCCGTTGCGGATGATACTCACCTCTTTGAGATGGGCGGTGCCTGCGGCATAACCGGTGATGTGCCGGTTGAAGAGGAGGCCCGGTTTGGATTTGGTGTTCAGCTCTCTTCCCATGGAGGCGCCTGCGATAGAGAAGCCAAGGACAATGCGCTCTCCGGTCGTGGCATAGCAGGATCGGTTATAGAGCGCGATCATGAGCGCTTCGCGGGTCTGCTCTGGTGCTAAGATCGCGGTGAGCCCGGCGCTGTACTGCACTTGGTCGCTTTCAAAAAGCTGCGCGTAGATGGCGCGGTCGTCATGGCCGCCGGCAGTAAAACCAAACCGGCAATTCCTATTGAGCGCGTTTCGAACCGAGCCCTCATCGGTAGAAGAGATGCCCGATTTGCCCGAAGCGATGATGGGACGGAGGTTTCCTTCTTTGGCGCTGCACTCGGAAGAGCCCCAGGCGTTGTAGATCTCGACGACCCGCTCAAACTCAGGAGCGAAGTCTTTAAAGTCGGTCTGGACGCCTTTGCCCATGGAGAAACAGGGGATGGCGAGGAGTTCTTTCGGGTTATGGGTCTTGTAGATTTTTTTCAGAAGGTTGGTCTTCGAGTCCTTCTTGCGCATAATCGGTTTGCTGTCTTTGAGGTAGATGAACTGCCGCAGCCCCTCTCCCGGCTCATCGCCGCACCACTGCATGCCTAAAAAGGTGGTGAACCTGCCGTCTTCATTGAACTCAGCGATCTGCGCGGAGATACTCTTCCAGTCCTCGTTGGAGGTCTCATCGGCGCCTTCAAAGGAAGAAGAGGCGAAGAACTGGAGCGACTTTTCATCGCGGAAGGTCCGGAGGCAATTTTCGATATTTTCTGTCGCATCAAACTTATCAGATTCTGCGTGCAGCATTCCCCAATAGGCGTTCTTGTCGCTCTCGGCAAAGCATTTGATAGGGGCCGAGTAGAACTTTTCATGCGAATGGGCATTGTAGAGCTGGATCTTGTAGATGCCCGGCTCATTGAAGTAGAGGGTCGGGAGGTTGATGAACCCGGTCTCGGGAACAAAGAGCTTCCAGGTGAGATTTTCGCGCAGGTGTTCATAGCTCAGCTCAATGAGGGTTCCCTCGGGGGCGTTGTTGGTCAAGTTTCCGAACTGATCTTCAAAGCGGACCAGTACATCGAACCGTTTGTTTTTTGCGACGATCGAGGGGACGACCATGCGCAGATTTTGGAGCTTTCCGCCGCGGACATCGAGGTTGAACACTTCGGGCTCTTTAAACTCGCCTTTGCCCTTCGGATCGATATAGAGATAAAACGAGCGTCTGCGCTGCACGACGGTCTGGGAGCGATTTCCTTTGTCTTTGGCTTTATCGGGAGACCCCATGAAGATCGTCACAGTATCGCCGGCCTTGACCTCGGAGGGGAGGATGAACTCAAAATAGGGAGTGAAATGGCCGGGAGGCTGGGAAGCCTTGGCAGCGATCGGTTTTCCATCGGAGAGCTCGGCCCAGATGAGATTTTTTTTCTCTTTGAGGTTGGTCTGGGGCATTTCCCAGTCGATCTCGCGCCCCTTGCTCAAGAGGTCAAATTTGAGCTTGGTCCCCTTAGGGAGCGCCGTGGCGGTCGTATAAGAAAACTTCCAGGTTAGGACATCGCCCGCAAGGGCATGGCTGGGCTCGCACAAACAGATGGATCGTCGCATGGTGGTACACTCCTCAATAACCCCAGAATTGTGCCTAAAGAGGGATTCTTTTGCAACAAGGGATTAGGAGTCTCCCAAAACGTGCCCTTGCCCCTGCCCGTGCCCCATTAATTAATTAAACTAAGAGAGAGGGAGAGAGATGGAAGGGGAAGAGGAAGAAGAAAATCGGGCAAGGGCACGTTTGGGATATCGTCGATGCCTATTTTATTTCCGTTTTCTTGACATTTTAAATAAATTTTTTGTATTATTTTTCCTTAAATAGGGGGTTGTATGTCAATAGGAGCAATCATGAGAACGCCTACGCCTGAGCAGCGTTCACTGACACTGAAGCCAGTTAATGGGCTAAAGAGCACGAGCATAAATGTCCTCTGTAAGCGCAGTTATGAGGGGGCAGAAAATGAAGGGCCGCTCAAGAGGCGTTCTCCATGTTCTCCTCAGGTTTCTCGAAAAATTGAATTGTTGAGGAGCGCTAGTGAGGTGGGGAATTTAAGTAACCTGGAAGAACTGCCTTCGGCAGGAAGGAGATTCTCCGAAGGTGTAACGACTCTTTGTCCACCGTGTAGCTCGCTTGAGCCGGCGCCAAGAGAGCAGGATGGCGGCGAGCGCACCGTCCAAAAGACCTCACCTTCCCCTGAGCGCGGAATGCGCGAAGAGGATCTGGAAGCCCTGAGAATGCTAGAGAGTTCGGAACTCGTGCGTCAAGCCTCGACGAAAAACTTTGTTGCTCTTGCCGCACATATTACTGTGACACGGAGCAGCATTGAGGGGCTTGATTTACTCATGGCAAAAAAATGCTCTAGAAAAGGAGCGGGGGCTCTTGGAGTTAAGTTGACCTTTACGGGAAATCCGATTGAGCAACTCGCTAAGGAAAGGATGAAGGATCCTAATCCGTTTTTTGAGGGGTCGCATGCGGAAGCTGTCTTATTAACTCGTCGAACATCGAATGGAAGTATCAAGGTCACGGGGCAATCGCTTCACTTTGCCATAAAATTCATTGAAGACGAGCAATTTTTCGGATCCTCGGAAAGGGAGCAAAAAAACCGATGATCGCTCCTTGATTTTATAGAGGATTGATCAACTGTATGGAGAGCGTTACGGGAAACCTTTTGTTCCAGCGAATAATAGTTGTGTGGAAATAATCACGACTCAGGAATCTACAATCTACAGGTTCTCATAGTCTCAAGATTCTTTCTTGAGGTGCGGGGTGATGCGGATCTTTTCGATGGACCGCTCATCGGAGCTTAAGACTTCGATGTCGTAGTCGTCGAGGTGGATGCGCCAGCCTTTGGAGGGGATCGCTCCGGCCCTGTGGAAAATATAGCCCCCGATGGTGTCGTACTCAGGGCTGGGGGGGATTTTCACTCCGAGGTCCTCTTCGATGTCGACGATCCCCATTTTGGCGTCGACGATCCAGCCTCCGGCCGGAAGCGTGCTAAAGAGAAGCTGCTGCTCAATGTCATACTCGTCGGCGATCTCTCCGACGAGTTCTTCAAGAATATCCTCAATCGTCACGATCCCCTCGGTGCCGCCATATTCGTCGACGACGATGGCGAGGTGGATCTGCTTGCTGCGGAACTCCTGAAGGAGGTTGGAGATCCTTTTTGTCTCAGGGGTGTAGAGGACGGGCTTGATGAGCTTCTCGATTGAATCCTGCGAGGCGCTCTTGTTTAAGGCGTGCTTGAGGATGTCTTTGTAGAGGAGGACTCCGATGATGCGGTCGACGGTGCCCTGGTAAATCGGGATCCGGCTGTAGCCCTCTTTTAAAAAGTGGTCGATCGCCTCGTGGAGGGTCGTGTCGGACGGGAGGCTGAAGACATCGATGCGCGGGACCATCACCTCGCGCGCCATCCGGTCTTTGAACGAGGCAATTGAGAGGATCAGTTTTTGTTCGTTGTCGTCGAGCGGCAGTTCCGATTCTTGAAGGATTTCTAAGATTTTATCGCGGACCTTTACTGCTCCGTAGGGTGTTTTTTGTTTGGGGATGGTCCGTTTAAGGAAGTTGAGCAAGAGGGCGGAGAGCGGGGAGAAGAGGGTGAGGATCAGAGAGGCGAGCGGGGCGACGAGCCGGAAAAAGAATTGGGGTTTGGCGGTGGCAAAAAGCTGGACGGCATATTCAAACACGAGCCAGAGGCCGACGGTGAGGGCGCCGATGCCGGTGGCATAGAGGATGTTCACATGGCCGGTCTGAAAATCGAGCGTTGTCGTGAACGGCGGTTGAAATAGGAGGAAGAAGAAGGCGCTGATCGTATAGCAAATGATGAGGATGAACTTGGCGATGTTGATGGTGAAGAGGAGTCCTTCCCATTCTCGGTTTCCGAAGAGGGGCTTGAGGGCGCGGTGGAAAAAGAAAAGCGATGAGATCGTCGGGAACTCTTTTTTGGCGTGGAGCTTCCCAAAGCGCTGCAAGGCGGTGTTGATGCCGGATAGAAGGGTGGCGAAAAGGAGGAAGATGAAGACAAAGAATGGACTTTCTATCGACATAACCTAATCTATAGGGGCTAACTTTTTCTTTTTCAAGAGGAGTTTCTTGGCCTTCAGGAGCTTCAGGCACCGGTTTTCCTCTCTTTTCATCCGGCGGCGGCCTAGCTCTTCGAGGTCGTCGTAGCCGAGGAGGTGCAGGATGCCGTGGATGAGATAGCGGGTGGCTTCCTCATAGGGATCAAGGCGATGGTCTTCTGCATACTCGAGGGCGGTCTCAGGACAGATAAAAATTTCACCTAAGCAGAACTTTGCGTCGATGGGGAAGGAGATGCAGTCGGTGGGCGCGGGATCGTTAAAGTATTTTTTATGAAGGGCTGCGATTTTTTTTTTGCTGACAAAGTGGAAGGCGATTTCCTCGCAGGCGGCCCTCTTAGCTCTGAGGAGGAACAAAGCAGCGGCCTCCACGGATGCGGAGGCGATGGGGAGTTTGCGCTGTTTTTGATCAATGTGAACGGAGATCAAGGAACCGATTTGGTTTTTGGAAGATTCGTCACACGGGTGTTGACTCCGTCTTTCCATTTTCCAAGGGCGCGCAGGGCGTCCACTCTTTCAAAGCGTTTAAGAACGTTGCGCTTGGTCGCTGTCTTGCTCGATTTTCCGTAGCTGGCGTGTCTGGACATGTGCTGGTTCCTATTTAATTTTTGGGATGAAAACAGTGTGTAAAGCGTTCCCTTCAAAGGCGTTAGGGTGGTCTTTAAAGCCTAGCGGGAGGTTGTCTTTGAGCGCGCCTGTCTTAGGGGACGGCGGACGCGGTCTTCGCGGGCAGCGCTGCCTACGTTCTTCTTGTTTGCTGATTCTTACCATGAAAATACTCCAATTTACCCCTCGATTATAATGAAAATCATTAAATTGGCAAGGGAGAAGTTGCCCGAAAAAAATTATTTGGCTTTTGCGAGGATTTTATTTAACCGGTCGATCAGGTCGGGACTTTTATGGGTTGTCTGTAGGGCTGCTTCCAGGCCTGCCTCGGCATCTTGCTGTGTTTGGGCTCTTTGACCCAGACTAAGCCGGCACATGGCGCTAATGAGGTATAAGTCAGCTTTAACAGTGAGATTTTGACTATTTTTTGTAAGACCTAACTCCGCATGCGACAACGCTTCGCTAAAGAGTCCCATATTGTAGTGGCCATAGGCAGTGTATATATGAAGATTGGCCACAATATCGCATTTTGTTGGTCCGACGGCGAATCCCCTTTGGGTAGCTGCACAGGCTTCCTCATGCCGGCCCACCCGGATCAGGGTTTCTGCAAGGCTGATACACGCTTGAGCGTGAACATTGGGATCTATGACCGGTAGTGCGACAGCTTTCTCACACATGTCCACAGTTGTTGCATCATAGAGGTTGCGCAGGCGCCTAGATTGGGAGATCATGATGTAGAGCAGGGCAATGAGTTCCGGAGATGTCGGCTTTAATGCCAGGGCCGCCTCGGCATGAGCAATCGATTTTTTAAAGTTGCCCTCTTGTTTCGCGGCTTCCGATAACTTGAGAAGTTTAAAGGCGCGTAAATTCACCGAAGCATTTTCTACAGGACCGGGCGGCACGGATTCAGAAGATGTGGATGCAGTAGAAGAACTCTGGCCAATTGTTTTGCATACTGTTTTATGTGCGGCCCAAGCGGCTTTTTGGCAATCCTTATTGCAATAGTTGATCGCCTGGCATCTGCCGCATCGCAAAGAGGCATTCTCTTTGTTACAACCTCCGCACTGATGATCTCCAATCACGCCCACCGTCCCGCTGCGGACTGCTCTCTGTTGTACTGCTAAGGGATAGAGGGATGTTGATGTAGAACTGACAGGAGAAGTTGAATGGCTCATTCCAGGGTCCTTTTACTTCAGGGGATGCTTTTGAAGAGCTACATTTTATAGAAGGTGGGTATTAATGCCAAATAGCAATTAATCTGAGCTGTTCCTGCTGTAGCGGGAACAGAGAAATTATTCAAAACTATTTCTTTACGGATCGGTCTCTTTACACAAGTCGGGGCCCCTTTCTTCGCGTCACTCACAGGGCCATTCTCGAATACAGAAGAATGACGGTTACTCTCTTGTGGG